>JBAIXL010000211.1:0-2922 GCA_037916685.1 Methanolinea tarda | reverse complement strand
CCGGTATCCCTATGACCACACAGCCCTGAACCTTCGGAAGAGAAATGATATAATCCTCGATCTCGGTTGGGGAGATGCGATACCCTCCCGATTTGATGATGTTCTTCGATCGACCCACGATATAGATAAATCCCTCCGCATCCACCGTGGCTAGATCTCCTGTATACAATCTTCCGCCCTTCAACACCTGGGATGTGGCCTCGGCATCCCGGTAATATCCCTTCATAATGTTGTCCCCCCGTCCGACGACCTCTCCCACCTCACCGGGCCGTACGGAGACTCCCTCCGGGCTGAGCACCTCTAGGGTGACCCCAGGGATTCCCTTGCCGATCGATCCCATCTTTTTTCTGGTCAATGATGGGGGGAGATACGAGAGCCGGGCCGTCGCTTCCGTGGCTCCGTACATCACATAGAACTCTTTGTCCGGGAACGCGTCCAAAATCCGTTCGATATATTTATTGGGAAGCTGGCCACCCGCTTGGGTGCAGTAGCGGAGATTAGGAAGACTCTCCTGCAAATAGGAGGTCTTGTTCACCAGGATCTGGAAGGTACTTGGCACCCCGGCGAAGCCGGTGCACTGATATCGGCGCAGATCCTCCAGGAATGCCGACGGAAAGACCAGAGAACTCAGCAGGATGCTCCCACCCACCCGCAAGTGGGTATGGAGTAGGGACGCTCCGTAGCAGTAATAGAAGGGTAGGATTGCACCCATCCGGTCCGAGGCGGTGACCGGAAGATAGGTCAGTATCGATTCGGTGTTCGCCCGAAGATTGCCATGGGTAAGCATCACTCCTTTCTTGGCCCCGGTACTGCCGGAGGTGAAGATGATCACGGCGACGTCCTCGTCTGCGGTATCCGGAGTCGACGGGACTCGGTTCGCTACCGGGGGAAGAAGGTTCTCGGTATACAGATGCGTCTGGTCCGGGAACCTTCCGGCATACCGTTCCTGAACAAAGAAGACACGTAGAGAGCAGGTCTTCAGGATCTGGGACAGATCGGCGTTGCCGATCCGGGTCTCTAGGAGAACGACGGTGTTCCCACTTCGGATGATGGCAAGGTAGCTGACGATGAAGAAGAACGAGTTCTCGGCCATCAGGAGCATCTCTCCCTTGCTACCGTAGGTCTGCAGAATGAATTCCGTCAGGGAGTCGACGCAGGAGATCAGCTCCGGATAGGTGAAGGAATGATCCCGTTGGATGAGGAACGGAGTGGCTCGATCCCGGTTCCCTTCCATAAGGTAATCGGTGAAATTCATCTGCATGCCTTCGGATGTGGCAGGAAATAATTCTTTCCACCCTTCAGGGTACGATACCCAGATAGCCGGGTGGAACGATGCAATCGCCGGTTCATCCGCATGCAGAAATCCACGGATCGGAACCCGGTTCCGGCACCCAGGAAAAGATCCCGGTGCGGGGATCGGGCGGGTGAGCACAGAGGGTGCACATCAGCACCTTGTTGAGGATACTAGAGTCGAACAGAAGGCCCTCCCCCACGGAGATGTTGCCCAGGGTCTGCATGAGTGGAATGTCCAGGAGCTTGGTGGCCGCCTCCACTCTCGTCCACTGGTGCCAGTAGATCGATGGATCCTTACGGCAGACGTCCCCATCCAGTCGATGGAATGCGGGATATCGGCTGGGCGAGACCGGGCACGGCCGGATCACCTCGATGTCCCCTGCTACCGGTCGTTTGCCCAGTACGAGCATCAGCCAGTGCTGGGAGTAAGAAAGGCAGATCCAGGGGAAATCGCCTTCGTTCACCCGTACTCGTTTCCTATCGTACGGTGGGAACGAGATCTCGGAAAGGGATGGTATGTCCCAGATCTCTCCGAACAGTATCTTCAGCAGGGTTCTGGAGAGACGGAATCGTTTCTGGAACGGCGCGGACAACTGGCGGACCGCGGCATCCTCCTCCATACCCGAAATGTGGTTAGAGCAGGGGTGAGGGGGATGATTCATGTCCACCAGCAGGGCGAGGATGTCCTGCCGTTCCCAAGTAGATCGGATCTCCGGTAGCGTGAGCGCCACTGTCCTGCGGTGATCCAAGGCATATTCCTGCATTCTTTCACCCTCGAACGAAATCGGTGCCTCTATCTCTCTCAGGAACGTGTTTCATCACATTCCCCGAGAGATATGACGGGCCGTTTTCAGCTGCTTCACCATCGTTCTCAGTGCGCCTGCCTTGACCCCGAACCATCGATCCTCCATACACTCCGACACATTCTGGAGGAGTGCCGATACCAGGAAATGCTGCGGGACAGAGACGGGCGCATCTTCGGCAATTCTTGCACAGACCGGCAAACGATCTTCGTCGGACAATACCTCCGTGTCATTTGAGATATTCAAACCGCAGATGCCGGTTAAAGTCGAACTGGTGATACCGGTTGTACAGCTCAAAATACCCGGAATATTGACCCCGGCCGGGGAGGGCATGCAGTATCCGCATCCTGTACATCCAACAGGCCGGCGGCTAAGGTAGGCGTCCCGCGCCTGTTTGATCCGTACAAGTTCATCCGGTGTGAGAGAATCGAGTACTCCCGCATCTGCGATGTGTAGGTTCTCAGCAATGTGGTCCTCCTGGTTCATACTGGAGAGAACGACCATGACCTTGGGATGGTTCCATACCCAGCGGAGGCCCCTTTCCGCAGCCTGTGCGAGGATCGGTTTACTCTTTCCGAGAATGTAGGCCGGCGCGATATCCACGTAGTTAATTCCCCGATCATTCGCAGAGGGGATCTGACAGATGGCACGTGGTTCATCGATGCGGTAGCCCCAATGCATGGGTAACGCAGAGTGCCATAGCCAAGGATGAAGAGTGAATCCCCAGTTTTGGGTACGTTTCGATAGAGCATGAACTCCCCGTTGCTAAAAGAATGGAAGGGCCATCGGATATTATATTTTTCTCTGACGAAGGCAGAAACGGGAC
>JBAIXL010000210.1:0-7686 GCA_037916685.1 Methanolinea tarda | reverse complement strand
CAGGAGTCTCCTTCGGTTCGGTCCCGTAACCACGATGGTGTCCGTGTCCAGGGGTCCGTTCACCGCAGCTCCATGGCCCCCGGTTCCGAATATCTCTTCATTCGTAAGGGACCCGGCGGTGAGTTTCCTGAGATAATTGCCAAGCGTTTGCCGAGTGAGGGAGAAGGTGTGATGCTCAAAGATGCCATACACTATGTCTTCCCGGATCGTGGCGCCCAGTGTATGGCCATTACCTACATTAACGAGCACTGCTCCTTTCCGGGCGTGATCGCTCACCCAGGGATCGCAGAGCATCCCCAGCAACGCCGCGGGCCCGGTATCCATGACCAGAGATCCGGGGGGTGCCTGGGAGAGCAGGGACTGCATACGGGTCATCTCCGGCCAGGGGGGATCGCTCACCAGGGCATCCAGGTGCCAGCCCTCCTTTTCCAGCGCCATCCGCAGCAATTCGAATCGGAAAATGCGGTTGCTCTTTAGCGGGCTGAATCCATGATCCTGCACCGCAAAGGCACAGAACTGGGGGTACTCGATCCCGAACCGGGCAAAGGTCTGACGGAGTTCCGGCTCCATGTAATCGGTCGAGGTCACCCGGACCACGTCTGATTCGGGCGGTTTCTGCACGATCGTGATTCCGACCTCTCGCACCTTCTCCAGGTTATCATGAAAGGTTCTGGCCGCATCTTCTGTCGCAAAGACGGGAAAGCCGCTCCGCAGATGAACACGGAGGGCTCTTGCCACCGGTCCGCCCCCCATAGTCACGCCTTCAAAGAAAACCGGCCGGCCCTCCTGTGTTGCCCTGCGGATTTCGCCGGCCTTCACTACCGTAGGAGAAGGAAGGACCAGTTTGGGACTGCGTTCCACGGGTTCTCCCGTACGATAGACCAGAATGTCCTGCGTGCCGGTTCCGATATCGATGATTAACAGCGTCTGGGTCTCGACCATACCTTCACCATATCGTGCACGGCCCTGTACTTGAATTCATCGTAACCGGCTGGCCATAGGTACGAGATGCCGGGATCTTTTCCGTCACTGTAATGAATGCGAGAACAAAAATCGTCATCATACCGTTGTTCCTATCGGGAATAGAAAAAATGGAGATTTACACCGCGGTCTTCTGTTTGGCATCCGCAGACCAGCCGGTGATCTTCTCCGGGTCGGGGTGGTATTCCCGGAACTGTTTCAGTGAGATGGTTAGATCACGGGTGAAGGCAAAGTACCCGACCTGGGAGTTCCGGCAGAGATTCATGGCCATATCCATCAGCCCCCGCGGATCCGGGCGGGCCTCCCCCAGCCAGATGTGCAGGATGTTTCCTCCATCCACGATAGGGAAGAAGACATGCTCCACCTCAATCCGCTTGGTGAGCGGAACCTTGGCACAGGGAGCCACGTGGGTGCCATTGGTGTAATAAATGGGAAGATCCCTTGTTTTGTGGCAATCCTGGAGCGCCTGGTCGAGATTTCCCTTGATGACCTTTCGGGCATAGTCGCGGAACCTCGCATCCAGCAGATCCGCCACCGCAAACCGTTGTCCGGTGGTCTCGGCTGGGGTTCGAGCGATGGCAATAGTCATGGTATGCCGTCGGGAGAGCTCCTGTGCATAGAGCTCCATCTCCGTCATGGCCCGGACCGCAAGCGCGAATGCCTCCTTCGATTCATGAAGCTGATATCCGATATGGTGCTGGACCAGCTCGTTCACACCCACCACCCCGATGGTGTATACCAGGTTGTCCAGATCCACCGCCACCGCGCCCCGTTCCCCGGTGTTCGGATCCTTGGGGCGCTGCATGGCAAAGGGCATCCGGCCGTGGGATCGGACGATGTCCATCCACCGCCGTTTCACCCGGAACACCTCCACCGCGATGTCCATAAGCGCCTTCAACTCCACAAAGAGACGGCTATCGTCTTTTTCCGCACGGTAGGCAGCCCGTGGGCAGTTGATGGAGACCACCTGCCAGGAACCCATGGAGAAGTGGAGTCCGTCCGTGAAGTTCATCTTGTCCTCAAACCGGCTGTCCGCCTCCGCGTTGGAGGAGAACTGATAGGCACAGCACTGATAACAGGAGATCCCTTCCCCGGCTCCCCGATACGGCGGGATCTGGTTGTCATAGTAGGGTGTACCATACTTGGAGGCGAGGTCGAAGGTCATCAGGTACAGATCCTGGTAGGTAGGGAGATCAGGATGCTGCATATTGAACGTCTCGTCTTCGTGCAGGAAATCCGGCTCGATGCTGATCTCGGGCTTGGGGAAGCTGAAGGGTTTGCCCCAGTAATCCCCCTCCAGCATCACCTCCATCAGCGCCCGAAAGAGGAGGCGCACCTCTCGTTCAAACTCCCCGTATGTGCGAAGGGGCGCCTGCTTTCCATCCCATATCTTGCCCTTGTAGACACAGGCTCGATCCTTCCAGAGCGTGGGGATGCCCGGAGTGAGTTGCACCGAGGAGAAGACCAGCTGGCCACCTCGTGCGACCATCATCTGGGTCATCTCATAGACAAACATCTGCATATGCTGTTTGATGCCATCGTAGGGCATGCCTTCGAAGTAGGGGGCCAGGAAGGTGAGGAAGTTGTAGTACCCCTGTCCACCGGCGAAATTGGTCTGGGCCGAACCCAGGGCTTTCACCGCGTGCAGGATGGCGACCTCCGCCCGCTTGGCTGGCCCGGCCACCGAGGCCTTGGTGCCATTCCCGTCGGGCATCAGGCCATAGTAGAAGAAGTAGCGGAGGTCCCAGTCCTGGCAGTTATGGACCAGCAGGCCATCGGAGGCATAGAACACGTGGTTTTCATCCCCGACATCTCCCTCCAGAAATAGGTCGTATACATATTCGCTGTACGGGATAGCCCGTTCGATGGAGGTAACATATTCCCCTTTGCCTCTCATCGTCATGGGCCTCACCGCGGTGAGGAACCGGTCGATATGATCCTGACGGGCATCGTGGAACCGAGCCCATCGGGAGAAAGTGCGGATGTCCCCTGCACCGTGCATCTGAAGACGATAGAGGGTAGTGCGCTCCTTCTCCCTATACAGTTCCACGATGTGAGGATGCATTCCCAGAGATGAGAGAAGAAGAGAGAGTTCCTGTCGCAGGGTCTCCGAGGCCGTAGTGTAGTTGACAATACAGTCTGATTTTTCTGGTCGGTAACAGGTTGAACCATCTCCGGTGAATAATGCGGAGAGGAATTCCCCAAGCAATTCGTCCTCAAGATGCCACACGAGCCATGGGAGACAGCGCTGGTGAGATCCCTCTCGAATCCCAAAGACGAAGAGGAAGAGCATCCAGACCAATTTTCCTCCGAAAAACACCTGCATGGCACGCTTTCGTTCCACCGGAACTCCCAATATCTCTGTCAGGTCATACTGGCCACCCACTCGTGTCGTATAGCAGTGGAACGATGCCCATGCGTCTGCCATCACCACTCCGGACTGGTGATTCTCGGTGATGGCGAGATTGTATGTTTTTCCTCTGACGATGTCGTAGTTCCCTTCGGACACAAAATAACCAAGGAGCCGAGCCAGTTCGTGGGTGACGGGAAGGACAGCGGGCAGTTCCAGGGAGCTTCCTGCCACTCCGATACAGGCTCCTTCGTAAGAACTCACATCAAACCGTTCACAAAGGGCACTGAAAACGGCAAGGGGCATGATCCCCCGGGTGTACCATGATTGGTTGTGCCGGATCCCGAGCCCACGGGATATTGCGGCAAAGCTCCCCTCCCGACCTTTTAACTCCTCGAAGAGAGGTCGTAATCCCCGCACATAGATACCCGAAAGATGCTCCCGAGGAACGGAACGGGCGAACTCTCGCACCAGGTCGAGATATTGAACAGAAGGTCCCCGCAGCTCACTCGTTTCTTTCAGATCATACAGTCGATCTCCTTTCTGGATCTCTCCTGCCGGACGCATGACCATTCCTTTGCCCTCAACCGGTATGCGGTGCTCCCGCGTTACCTTCACGGACTTTCCCGAAGAGGTCCGGATCCGGACGAGTTCATCCGTCCCGACAGAGCGACGGATGACTTTCTGAACACGCCGGTATCCCAAGGGGGTGAGAACGGACAGGTTGTGAGGATACAGAGTGGGGCCGGAAAACGGAAGATCATTCAGCCGGAGGGTCTTTCGACGGTCCCCTTCCTGAGCCGGAATGATGGTGCTCCCATCGATACAGAAGGGACGCGTGCCGAAATATTCCAGATCGTGGATATGCAGGTCTCCGGTAAGATGATAATCCGCAACTACGGGGGGCAGCTGGAGGAGATACTGCTCCTTGCTGATCTTGTCTGCCTTCTTCTTGTGGGAGGTCTCGGCATTTTCCTGGAGGTTGGCATTGTCGTGGGCCTCAAACCCTCTCCCCACATCGATCAGATGGGCATCGTAGACGGGCGTACCCACCCGGGTGCTTACGTTGCGGTATTCCACCATGCCCCCTTCCAGAAGCATCATGTTCACGATCTCCCGGATCAGGGGACCGCTTAAGGACTTCAATCCCATCCGCTGGATATGCTGTTCCACCCGTTTGGCGACCAGTTCCGCCCGCTCCGGATCGATGCCCTCTTTGCCATAGAATGTCTCCACCAGTTTTGTCTCTTCCAGCAACTGGCGTACAATTCTCTCCCGGTCCCATTCGATGATGTGCCCGTCCGAAGTGCGGACTTTGGGCATGAGGGGAATGAAAACGCCATCGAGAGTGGTCTGTTTGGTGGGTGGTGGTGCGGTCACTTCGGGTCACCCGAGAGGATACCGGTCAGCGCGTCTGTATCGATTGCACCCCGCGTGAAGAGATCGACGGACGTGAGGAATCGGTCTCCGATACGAAGCACCGGCGCTTCACGAACAAAGACACCATGAAGCCTCAGCTCGGTGAGCGGACCCGCCGAACCCATATCCTCTTCCCGGTACGCGATGTGGTGGTTCTGCAGATATTCCTTGAGCAATTCACAATGAGGACAATCTTCCAAAGTATAGACCGTCACCGAGTTCCCCGTATTCACCATATGCAACCTCCATTGATTATCATTATAGGTACGGCAACACTATTCTGTTTGATGGTGAGAATTTTTATTGCTATTGATCTGCCCCCTGCTGTCAGGGAACGCATCAGAGAATGTCAGAAGGCTTTCTCCGAGACAGAGGCCAAGCTGACCCTGGTGCGGGCCGACAGTGCTCATATCACCCTGAAGTTCATAGGTGAGGTGGACCCGGATCGCCTCGAGCCGATCATCGCCGCCCTGTGCACCATCCGCTTCGAGCCCTTTGCGTACGAAGTATGCGGTATCGGGGCCAATAATCTTCGCTCTCCTCGTGTGATCTGGTGCAATGTGAAGGACGGGGGAGGGTGTGGCGATCTCCATCATCGGATCGAGGAGGTGCTTACCCCCTTCGGGATTCCAAAGGAGAGCCGGTCCTATACTCCCCACGTCACGCTGGCAAGAGTAAAAAGGCCCCACCCCTCGCTGTTGCCGGTGCTGAAGCAGCGGGCAGGGGAGTATCTGGGAAACGGCGAGGCGCAAAGCATCCGCCTGAAGAAGAGCACGCTTCTTCCCGAGGGCCCACGATACGAGGACCTGGCCGAGGTCAAGGGTATATGAGAACTTCCCTGGAAACGTCGGTCCTCGCCCGTATCCGCCCCGAACCGGCAGATCGGGATCATATCCATGAAGTCGCCCGCACCCTGGTCGCCGCGGTGGATCGGAGCGGAATTGCGGAGGGGATGGTGGTGGGATCGGTCGCACGGGATACCTGGCTCAACGGAGACCGGGATCTGGACGTGTTCATGCTGTTCGACCCATCTCTCACGCGCGATGAACTGGAGGAGAAAGGACTTGCACTGGCCCGCAGCATCGCCTCCACCTATGGAGAACGGTACCGGGAGAAGTATGCGGAACACCCTTATATCAATGCCCAGGTGGACGGTCTGGATGTGGACCTGGTCCCCTGTTACCGTGTATCCAGCCCCCACCAGATCCTGAGCGCGGTGGACCGGACCCCGTTTCACACGCGCTATATCAGCGAGCGGATCGGTCCCTATACGGATGATGTGCTGCTGCTAAAGCAGTTTGCCCGGACGGGGGGGTATTACGGTTCGGACCAGATGACCGAGGGATTCGCCGGGTACCTGTGTGAGCTGCTCATCCTGAACTACCGCGGGTTTACCCCCCTCCTCGAGGCCGCCGCCCGCTGGAAACGATATACCGTCATCGATATCGAAAAGATCGCCGAAAAAGAGTTCGAAGACTCTCTGGTGGTGATTGATCCGGTGGATCCGAAGCGGAACGTCGCTGCCTCGGTTTCTGCGGCCCAGAAATTTTCCTTTGTGGAGATGGCCCGGGGATACCTTGAACGACCTTCATGGGGTTTCTTCACCCCCTTGGAAGAACCCACCCTGCCTCGGGAAGCATTTGGACAGATCCTGACAGAACGCGGCACCTCTCTCTACTGCATTCTGTTGCGCACCCCGTCCCTGATCCCGGATATCATCGTTCCCCAGCTCCGCAAGAGCACCCTCGCCCTCCAGAGCCTCATGGAGAGGAATGGATTCGTCATTAACCGCTCGGACTGCTGCATGCAGGAGCTGAAGAGCATGATGGTGTTTGAGCTGCTGGTGGACCGTCTCCCGGAAGTAAAGCGTCATGCAGGGCCACCGGTATGGGAAAAGGAAAATGCAGCGAAGTTCTTTGCCCGTGAGCGGGAACGCATCTTCGCGGGGCCCTTCATCGAGGGAGGGATCTACGTGGTGGAGATTCCCCGAAAGCATACCCGGGTGTCCACCCTGCTCAACTCCCCGGAGATTCTCGAAACGGGTCTGGGAAAACATATCAAGCTGTCCCTCGAAGAGGGGTGGGAGATGCGGGAAGGCGTTGACTGCTGGGAAGATAGCTTTTCCCCCTTCCTGGGTAGTTTTCTGCAAAAACTCTCTCCCCTCACCCGCATCCGGGCACGGGAGGGTGAATTGTGAGCGGGATTCCGAACAACACGGAGGCGTGGTTTTCCCTTGGGACGTATTTCGCGTCGATAGGGCGCTATCAGCAGGCGATCGCCTGCTTCCGAACCATGCGGGAGGCTGGGGAGGATACCCCGCGGTCCTGGATCGGAGAGGCCTATTGCCTGGATCGTCTCGGGCGTTCCACAGAAGCGGTAGGATGCTGTGAGCGAGCGGGGATGATCGATCCATCGGATGCGGACAGTCTGTTCCTGAAAGGAAAGGCGCTGGCTCATCTGGGGCGGATCGACGATGCGTTAGAGGTGCTGAAGGCGGCCACCCGACGGGATCCGAACCATCCGGGAGCCTGGTACCGGATGGGCAATTGTGCCTACCATCTCGGGCGATATGAAGAGGCCGTGGGATGGTACAAGAAAGCAACAGAATTTGACCCGAAATTTGTGAAGGCCTGGTACAATAAGGGAATCAATTACGCGGATCTGAACCGTTTTGACGATGCATTACGTTGTTATGATCATTGCCTGGAACTGAATCCCGGGTTCGCTGCCGCATGGAGAAGCAAAGGAATCAGTCTTGCCGCCATGGGCCGATATCCGGAAGCGATCACGTGCTTCGATCAGGCGATTGTCATCAATTCCCGCTATGCACCGGCGTGGATGGACAAAGGTAAATGTCTGCAGAAGATGGATCGCCCGGAGGAGGCAGAGGAATGTTTCTCGGTGGCACGGGGTCTTCCCCGTCGTCACGAGATATC
>JBAIXL010000209.1:0-15747 GCA_037916685.1 Methanolinea tarda | reverse complement strand
ATCCCCCATTCCACGAAATTGTACCCAAGCCTCTGGAGTTTTTCCTGTACATTCCCTTCATCCCTGATCCCCAGACACATTGCCTGCGCCGCTTCGCTCTTGATGCGCCGGTAGAGGGTATCGATCAGATCATCTTTTGTGGGAAAGTGAAAGAAGAGCGTTCCGGTCGCAACCCCCGCTTCTTTAGAGATGAGCGATGTCGGAGTACCGAAAAATCCCCGCTTGGTAAAAAGCGTAAGCGCTGCCGCAAGGATCTTCTCCCGGGTTTCGGACGCTTTTTCCGCATCGACGGGCGGATCGGCTGCCGGTTTCCTGCAATTCATGACTCCTTCCCTCTAAGCCCAGCGCAGAGAGCTTGTCACCATTCCTTGGTATTCGCGGTATTGCATGGTTTCTCGCAACGTTTGGACCCGCCATGAGCGAGATCCGATTGTAGACTGACTAGTCAGTTTAACATGTACTTGATATAACCCTTTTTAATTTAATTTCAGTTCCTTTACCGGCGTCCGTGCCCCGCACGAATAACTAATTCGGTTGAAAATTACTCATAGACGTGAAAGATTCAATGGATGATCGAAAATTTTTGAACTGATTTCAGAGACCGTCTGTAACTCCGCTCGATCATCTAAAAAAGAGATAGGCCAGTGGGCTTACCTCCAACTAAGCGTTTTGTTAGATACTCCCTCTCAGCGTCTGTTGAGTGGTTTTTACTCAGGAGGCTTTTTTACTCCAATGCCGGACTCGAATTCAATATTAATTCCCCGAAAAAGAAAAACCAAGTTGTGTGACATCTTATCCAGTCACGAGTCCGAGAATTTTCTGGACGTCGGTTATCGAGTCTACGTAGGATACCTGAATACCTATCTTTTCTTCAATATACTGTTTGGCATCGATCACCTGCGGGGATCGGGCGACATAGGTGAACCGTCCGATCCTTCTGGTAGTCTCGGTATACTGCACCAGCTGGGCGTTATCCCGCGGGAGAAGGATCTCGGTTTTCCCACTATCTTTGGCAGCCTGAGCCTTCTCTACCACACCCCCAATTGCTCCCACGTGCCCATTTGAATCGATGGTCCCGGTCAGGGTAATGGAGGGATTGGGCTCCTGGTCGGTCAGAGCAGCGATGGCCAATGCCGTCATCAGCGCCCCAGCGCTGGGACCGTCTACGGCAGGTATCTGATCCTGTGCTTCTACGCTGAAGATCACATCACTTCCAGAAAGGCTCTTTCCTGTGACGTTCTGCGCTACGAATACGGCGGTATTGGCGGCATCCTGAAACACAATTCCCATGAGCGGTTTGGTCTCCACCAGCACTCTTCCCTCGCCAGGACGTATCTCCACCGATATATTGAGCATCGTTCCTTGGGTAATTGTTCCAGTTGAATCCTGCATGACGGCCGGTCCCTGCAGGATCGCGGACCCCTCGATAAGAGAAGAAGTCGCGTTCAGCTGTATCTGGAGATCGGTAACCATCCTCCGATAGATATCCAGCTGGGAGGTATATCCCCGGATCGTCACGTCGTCCTGGTCTACCCGTGCAGATAGTTCTGCCACCTGACGGGTCAGATTGTTGGTCTGATCCAACAAGGCTTGTTCTGCCGGATCGTCTACGGTATGATAGAAGAAGGCAAAGTATACATTACCCGCCAGAGAGATTATCAACAGCCCCATGAGGACTTTTGCTGCCATTGCCATGTTTCCTTCCGTCATGATGTCTCCTTATTCTGCTCTCAGTGCTTCAATTGGGTCCAGATTCGATGCCCTCCACGCAGGATACACACCCGAAATAATGCAGATACCAATTCCCACCAGCATCGCGTAGAGTATGTAGACTAGGCTCTGCAGAGCAAAGAAATACGTCGTGGTCCCTACCATGGCGAGTACAAACATATACCCTAGGATGAGGCTTGCCACCGCACCGATCCCTGCCCCAACCATTCCCAGGATCCCGGCTTCATAGAGGAACATCCGCCGTACCTCTCCTCTCTGGGTCCCGATGCTGCGTAGAATTCCTATCTCTCGTATCCGCTCGGTAACGGACATCATCATCACGTTGAAGATCGAGACCGCCGCCACCAATAGAGAAATACCGGCAATCGCTATTACGAACGTGGTCAGCGAGGAGAGAGTCGAGGTGATCGTGTCCATCATCCGGCTGCTGTCCTGGACGGTGACAACCTCCGATTTCTTGTTCAGCTCATCTGTAATGGCTGAGGAGGTGAGGTTTGCCTCGCTGATATCGTTCAGAGCGATGTTCACCTGATCGTACTCTCCTTCGCCCCCGTATATGCCCGTGTAGAGCTTTTCGCCCCCGATGATCGCCGAATCAGTGTTCAGGTCCAGGGACATACCTCGTTCTTCGAGAATTCCGCTTACCCGTACGGTAGTCGCCCCTTCTGTGGCATTGCCAATATCAATCCGACTACCGATGGTCAACCCATAACGGTCTGCGAGAGAGGGTCCGATCATCACCTGACTGGTGCTTCGGGGGTACGATCCTTCCTGGAGCGTGAGGATCTCCGGCATCACTGCTGTGTCAAGACCGTATAGGGTAGTACGGCCCTGCCGGTCCCCGATTTCGATCCGGTCGGTCTGCGAATAGACGGCATATACCGTCCCGTAAGAGGATGCGATACGTAGGATATCCTTAAACTGTGCTTCACTGATCCAGTCCTGGTCGCTGGACGAGCCGGTACTTGTGTAAAGGACCGGGCCACCGCCACCGCCAGAGCTGAACATCCTTTCTCCCCCTCCGGTATATTCCCGTACCACCAGGATATTTGCCATATCTGACAGCTGATCGGTGACCGAGAGGGTCATGTTTGCTCCCATCATGCCCATAGAGGCAATGGCGACCACACCGATCACGATCCCTAGCGCGGCGAGAATGGAGCGGAGGAGGTGCAGCCGGACACTCCGGATGGCAAGCTGGAGTATGATGTCCTTCGCCATCAGTTCACCCGTCCGTCAATAAGGGATATGATGCGGTCTGCGAACCCGGATACTCGGCTGTCATGGGTTACGGTGATGATGGTCCGTCCCTTGCGGTGCAGTTCAGCGAGCAGCTCCATGATCTGATCGCCGGTCCTGGAGTCCAGATTCCCTGTCGGTTCGTCGCACAGAAGAATGGATGGATCGTTTACCAGGGCCCGTGCGATAGATACTCTCTGTTGCTGGCCCCCGGATAACTCCGCAGGCCGGTGCTCTGCCAGAGCGCCGTCGATCCCCACGGATTGGAGGAGGGACCGCACCCGTCCACTGGTGTCAGTCTCACGGTTTTTCATCAGATACGGATACTCCACATTTTCGAACGCCGTGAGCACGGGGATGAGGTTGAACTTCTGAAAAATAAACCCGATGGTACCCAGACGAAGCAGGGTCAGTTCGCGATCGCTCATCTTTCTGATGTTTTTTCCCGCGATAAACAGGTTCCCTCGGGTTGGAACGTCCAGGCATCCGATCTGGTTAAGGAGCGTGGACTTCCCCGACCCCGAAGGGCCCATGATGGCCACGAATTCTCCCTGCTCGATGCGGAGAGTCACATCATCGAGCGCCACTACATCGCCGGACCGGAGGGGATAGACTTTGGTAACATGATCCAGCTCGATCACCGGTGCCGCCTCCATGGTCTCAGCCTCTACTTGCGGATCCTCTCTTTGATCTTCCCCAGGACTCCTTTTCTCCATGCCATAACCAGCGCGATCGCCACCAGAGCAAGTAATCCCAGTTCAAGGAAGGGAATCTGGCCAATTCCCGATCCGAACCCGGGGAAGATACCTCCGCTGTTTCTGCGGGTTATGACATTAGGATTCGAGATAAAGGATCCCCCGGTGCTGTTGGACGAGGAAATTCCTGAAGATCGCAGGTTCACCGTAAAGGACTGTTCGAAATCGTTCCCATCTGCGTCCTTGTACTGGATGACCAGAGGGACGGATGTGGCTCCCGGGGCGGTAAAGGTGAGGTCGAAGCTGGAGAAATCGTCAGGCTCCAGGGATCCGATGATGTACACCGGGTTCGGATCGATGGGCTGGGCGGGGCCGCCCACGGTGACTACGATCGATTTCGCATCGGTAAGTCCCGCGTTAGTCACATCGGCGGAGAGTGCATAACCACCAGAAACGGCGGAGAGCTCGATGCTGTTGACAAACAGGTGCGCAGCGAGTTTGTCATCTCCAAAGGTTATCGGTAGAGTAATGGACTGATCGTGTTTGTTAATCCCGTTGCGGTAGTCTACCCGGAAGGTGAGGTCTCCTTCCTGAAAAGGAGTCACTTCCATGGCTATTTCCCTCGATTCCCCCGGTTTCAGGTCCCCGATGAAGACTTTCGTCTGGGTCGTGTCAATTCCCGAGCCCAACGGGGTCACGGTTACACCATTAAGGGTGCTCTCCCTCGAATTCCCGATCACTATGGTGATCATCTCCTTCACCCCTGTGGTGAAGCTATCCGGACGGTCGATGATGGCGATATCTATTGGAGTGCTCTCCACCTTGATCGGCACATAATAGCGAAAACTATCCGTCCCCATATCAAGATAGAATTTCGGATAATAGATGCCCTCTCGTGCATCGGCAAGCAGTGTAAAGGTGAAATCCGTACTATCGCCTGGTCCGAGGTTCATACTGGTGATATATGTCTGATAATTCAGCGTGGTCAGATCCTTGTCATAGATATCCGCTCCTTTGATGGTGATCCCCAGGGTACCGGTATTCTTTACCGTCACTGTCACTATCCCGGTATCCCCCCTCATCAACACTTCCGGATCGATGGTGACACCCGTGACGGTGATCTGACTTGCTGTTGAGGAACTGCTGGTATCTGTTGTTGCTGCGAGGCATGGGACCACAAGCAACACCAGAATACCCAGCACAAAGACAGGTACAGGAACCAAACGATGCATTCTCATATTGGTCTCTCTCGAAATTTTTGTAAAATACATTTTACATATTGTTATATAAATATTACTATCCCAGACGTGTTTTTTCTGATCGGAACTCCACGGATCGCTTCGGTTGATGAAAGCCGTAATAAGAAAATCGGTTGATGCGGTTACGGTTTGTTATAGGTGAAGATTTCTTCAATATTTACCCCGAAGAACCGGGCTATCTTGAATGCTAGTTCCAGGGAAGGGTCATATTTCCCTTTCTCGATGGCCAGAATGGTTTGCCGGGTAACATGCAGTTCGCTGGCCAGCGCATCCTGCGTCAGATTGTGCATCGCCCGGTAAACCTTTATCTTATTCTTCATCGGATTCATACTCCCCATATTTGCGGGCATAGTACACACGGAATCCCACATACAGGAATATGATCAGTACTAAAAGGAAGAGTTGAGCAAACCCAAAATATCCAAAATGGGGTAATTCCACCAGGGGTGGAGGGGATCCACGGATGATCACCAGAAAGGGTCTATTGAAACTGAGAACGACACTTCCCAGACTTAATAAAAAGATCACAACCCAGAAGATTTCCAGGGTCCGGAGTGCGGATTTCTGGGAGATCAGGATTGTGCGTTCGTCCTCTATTACCTCGGTTACCGTGCGTCTGGCAAGGTATACCAGGATGATGCCCACGATGACTCCTACCTGAATCAGGAGGGCATTGTCCACGTCGATTGCGAGCCAGAGCAATGAGACTTCCAAAAAGACGATAATTCCCACCAGGACATAAAACACGTTGCGTTTCATGACAGATGTATAATATGTTATACATGCGTTCATATAACGGTTTATACCCCCATCGCTTCGATCTCAAAGATCTCTCTGTCGTTTGCTGGAATCGAATACACAATTGAACAAACATCTTTGCCGTGGCGTATAGAATGCGGTTCAGGGCATCTCACCAACCCACATTCATCCGATACTGGCGCATGCTGGGTTCACGAGGGTGTGTGCCACCGGATTTGGATGACAAGGAACCTCGCAGCTCCTCCCGGTTTGAATCCTTGACATCGAATGGATAGAACCTGTTATTCTTCGTGTTCAACCTCACGAACCAGCCGGCAGTCTTTGCATTCCTCACATTCGAATTCGAGGGTGGAATGACGGATATTAAATTTTTCCAGATGTCGTTTTAATTCATCCTTGATCGTATCGCGACGAGCAACATCCTGTTCACAGCTGTACACATGGGCATCCAGCACATTGACGTGGGAACAAAGGGCCCAGACGTGGATATCATGAACTCCATCGACTCCCTTCACCGATTCCATATCCTTAACCATGGCATCGAAATCCACGTCCCGTGGAGTGAACTGAAGGAGAATGCCTACGCTGTCGCGGATAAGCCGGTAGGTGGAGATCAGAATCACGACCACCAGTACCGCGGACAGAATCGGATCAATGGCAAGGTACCCGGTAACCGCTATCACAATTGCACCTCCCACCACCGCAAGGGACGAAAGTGCGTCTCCGATCACATGAAGAAAGGCGCTTCGGATATTCAGATCATGGCTGCCGGTAAGACCATAGGCGATCACCAGATTGGCCGCAAGACCAATCATGGCGATGACCAGCATGATTCCGCTGTTTACCGGTTCGGGGCGTAGAAACCGAAGATATGCCTCATACAGAATTACTCCGGAGAGTATGAACAGGATTACCCCGTTGATCAACGCGGCCAGAACCTCTATACGATGGAATCCAAAGGTCCGTTGTTTGGAGGGCAGACGGCGGGAGATGAGGATGGCGCCCAGGGTTATTCCGAGAGATAGTCCATCTACGAGCATGTGGCCCGCATCACTGAGCAGAGCGAGGGAGTCGGAGAGAAATCCCCCCGCTACCTCCAGTATCAATATAGCAAAGGTAACGACAATAGCGATCTTTAACGATCGGAGGTAATGCTCTTCCGTTGGGGGCATCCAACAGGTGGAGGATGACCTTCCATATATGGTTACCTCTTCTTTAAACCGGCACCGCTACGCAGATATTGTGTTTGACCGAGATCATTCGTACCGGGATGCTTCCTCGGTTACGGCGGCAGTTCATCACCGAAATAACCCGGTCCCGTCCTACCCCGAGAGCTTCCCCCGCGATCCAGCCCGGCGCCCGGAGGTCCACGAGGGTTCTTTCACCCTTCCGGAAAGCAGAGGGGAGCATCTTTCTCGGAATGATGCCAAAATCCTCGCGGTCCAACAGGAGCCGGCTACCCGAGGTCTGTTCCCATGCCTCCAGACTTTTTCGGAAGCCGTTCCACGTTTGCGGTCGTATTCCCTGTGGGGATCTGCCAAAACGATAGCGCTCGAATTTCTGGATCCCCAGGGCGGGCCAGCGCTTGCCTGCTCCGATCTCTTCCGCCCATGCGATAAGACGGGGAATTTCTGCATCGTTGATTCCCGGAAGATACACTGGGGCGATAAGAAGATCGATCCGGCTCTCCGCAATCGTCTGTGCAGACTCTTTCACTTGCTGGACATCGTACCATGGAACTCCACTGATGCTGCGTGCCAGAGAAGGATCCAGTGCGTGCAAGGAGAGATTGATACGATCAAGACCGGCTCGTTCCAGAGAATCGATCAACGGTGGCGAAAGCAGGGTCCCATTGGTCTGTACGGAGATGATTTCAACCTGTGGGATCTCCCGTATCCGGGTGATGAGCGAGAGTAAGTCCGGGTAGAGAAACGGTTCGCCGGGGGAATCCAGATGGCACTCGACACCTTTTCCCTTAAAAGCGGCCACTTCCCGCAGAACGGAGAGAAGATAGTCGGGCTCTACCTCATACCGACTCACGCGGGTACGGGAGCAGGGGCCCGCATCCACGGAACAGAACGTGCAACCCAGATTACAGTGGCAGCTGGGCCGAACCTGAAGAAGGTTGGTACCTCGGTCGATAATTCCGAAATATAAACAGCCGATCAGTGGGATGCCGGAATTGCGTACAATCGGTATGAACTGCATTACACCGCTCTCTGCATCCACACCACATCGAATCGGTTCCCGAACTTTTCCCCGATACCCCTCAGTCTCCCGCTCTCGGAAAAACCATGCTTTTCATGGAAACGGAGGCTGGGTTCATTGCGGGAGGAGATATTCGCAAGAAGGATGTGGATGCCTCCTGATCGGGCATCTCGGATAATCTGATCGAGCAGTTTTCCTCCCAATCCCTTCCTTGTATATCGGGGATCAATAAAGTAGGAGACCTGTGCAGCCCTTTGAAATGACGGGAATGGGAGATAGGGACGGATCAAACCGAAGCCCACCACTTCCTTCCCGCAGTCGACTACATACAGAGTGGTGGATGTACTTTCGCGATAGAGTTTTTCGAAAACCCCCGCCTCCACGTCCTGAATCGGGTAGGCAGCAGAACTTTCCCGGACGTATACATTAAAGATCTCCCGAATCCGGGGTAGATCCTCCTGTCTCGCGATACGGATCTGAGATCCGATCTTCATCCCGTTCTCCTTTGTTTTTCAAGGTGATAATAGGGATCTGGATACGGTACACGACGATACCACGCCCCGGAAGCTGTCGATATCCTAGTTTTCAGCTCCAAGACTGTCCGCACCAGTTATATACCGGCATAGCTCTCCTGCTCCTCATGCCACGATCGAAGCAGAAAAGTAAGGAAACGGAAACTCCGCCCAGGGAGGAAGAACAGACAGCTCCCCCTCTCCGTGCATCGTGGTCCGGGGTGGTTTCACTTGGGTTGGTGAATATTCCGGTCAAGGCGATTCCTCTGATCCGCGATCGTTCGATTCATTTTCGCATGATACACGACAAATGCGAGACGCCCATCTCCTACAAAAAGATCTGCCAGGAGGGAGAGGAGGTTCCTGACAGTGGGATCATATTCGGGTACGAACTTACCCATGGTGAATATGTACTGCTGAAGAAGGAGGAGATCGAAGAGGCCAAGCCAGAGTCCAGTAGCATCATACGATTGGACTCATTTATCGATTTTCTCGAGGTCGATCCACATTATTTTGAGAAGACCTATCTGCTTGTCCCTGATCGTTCCGAGGCACCCTATGCTCTGCTTCGTGAAACCATGAAAAAGAAAGGAAAAGCCGCGATCGGCATGGTGACCATGTTTTCCCGAGAACGGATCGTGTTGATTCACCACTACCATAATGCAGTGGTCGCCACCACCATGCATTACGAGGACGAGGTGCTGGATCCCGGCATTGCCCCCCAGATATCCCAGCTTCCAGCCTCAACGGACGAGGAGCTGACTCTGGCCGGAGAGATCGTGGAGAGACTCACCGCGCCTTTCGACCTGGGAAAATACCATGATCATTATCGCGAGCGACTGGAGCAGCTGATCACGGCAAAAGAGAAGGGTGAGAAGATACAGATCGCACCCAAGAAACCAAAAGCAGAGGCAAAGAACCTTATGGAGGCCTTGAGGAAGACCGCAGAGTCGCTGGAGTGAGAATGGATCTTATCCCTCCCATGCTCGCGATCCGAGGAGATCCCTTTACCGGCAAAGGATGGCTTTTCGAACCAAAATTCGATGGGACGCGGTGTATCGCCCACCTGTCTGCCAATCGGATCTTCCTTCAGAACCGCAGGATGGCGGATATTTCCAGACGCTACCCGGAACTCATCCTGGCCTTACGGGAATCGGTGAGCCAACCCTGCATCCTGGATGGGGAGATCATCGTATTTTCGGGAGGTAAAGTGGATTTCCACGCTCTCCAGCGACGTGAGCAACAGCAGAGAATATTGCGCATTGATATTTTGTCACAAAAATATCCCGCCACCTACATCGTGTTTGATATCCTGTTCGCAGGTGGGCAGAGTATCATGCACGAACCCCTCGAGACACGAAAGAACCTTCTTGCCACGTATATCAGGGAACACGAACGCGTGGTAGTAATCGATTATTTGTTGGAGAAGGGAGAGGCGTATTTCCGTGCTGCCCGAAAAAAAGGGCTCGAAGGTATCATGGCCAAAAGATGTGCATCCACCTACCAACCGGGGGTACGGAGCAAAGACTGGATAAAGATCAAGCGCGAGGTTGAATTTGATCTGGTAGTGGGGGGATATACCCGGGGGGAGGGGTGGAGATCCCCGCTGTTTGGAGCGCTGGTAGTGGGGGCCTACCGGAACACGGATTTGGTATACGTAGGGCGGATCGGATCTGGATTTTCCACCGACGAATTCGAGCGGATCCTCCGCACCCTGCATCCGACCCCTAGGTCCCCATTTAATCCCATTCCAGAGCTGGATGCGGTGACCTGGGTCCAACCGACCCTGGTGGTGGAAGTGAGGGCGATGGAGGTGACCCGGGGGGGAAGTCTGCGTGCTCCCGTGTACCTCCGAACGCGCCCCGATAAACCACCCCAGCAGTGTACTTACGATGAAATTGAGGAGGAGATCCATCGAAAGACAGGATAATTCACGCTAAAAAGAACTCTTTTTACCGCAATGGGTTTCCTGAAATTTCGTTACTCGGGGAGTTTTCGGAATACTCCGGCCTTTGTGATGGAGATTTTGCATTCCGGGCAACGCCAGGTGGAGGGAAGCTTTTCGAATGGGGTCCCCGGAGGAATGCTCTGTGTCGGATCTCCCCGGGCAGGATCGTAGATATAGGCACACTCCAGGCATACATACCGGGCGGGTCGTGTTGAAGTCATGGAACCTCCCACGTATTCGTCTGCCTAAATTAAAAAGCCAGCGGAGGTCCTTCCGAGACGACGCAACCCTTATCAGGGTAGCCGGCTAGAATGAGGGTGTCGATGGACAAGATACAAGATGAGGGCATACGGGCGATACTGTTCCGCCATGCGAGAAACCTTCTCCGGATCACCTCAATCCCCTCAAGAAGAGAAGTGGAGGAGTTCCGTACTCTGATACGCAGCCAATTAGAGGGGGGTGGTATCGATCTTGGGCAGATGCTCCGGGAGATCCAGGAGAAGGCATGCCTCAGGGCGGGGATAGTGGCGAGGAAAGATCCGTCCCTGTACGAATATTACATGGCGATATATGCGGAAACCACCTTTTTACTGAGCGCACTCTCCCCAAACCGCGGATCCTATCGCCCCGGAATGGCAGAAACGGCATAATATACTGCAGAATTTGCCTCACCTTGCATACGATCTGGCCTCGCCTGAGGGTTACCAATAAGAATATCCTGGTCCATTGATCCCATCATGAGATCCCGTATCACCCTTTTCCTGTGCATTAGCTCGCTGGTACTGTTGCTGGTATTGTGCGCAGGTTGTGTATCTCCACCCCTTGGGACGGCCACACGTGAATTTCAAGGGACGTATAATGTAACCCCCGGTACATCCCTCGAAGTCGATAATCTGAACGGTGCCGTTGAGATTACTGCGGGTACCGAACCGATTGCCCGGGTTAATGCGACCTTATCCACGGTGTATGGTACATCAGAGCTGGACAGGGTTCAGGTTCGGGTTACGACCGACAGCGTTCTGCGCGTGGAAACCCTCCATCCTTCTCCCCCCGCACGGGTGAGTGTCAATTATCAGATCGTCATCCCGCGGGAGGTCAGGATCGCCACCATCCAGAGCTCAAACGGTGGCATCTCGGTCAGGGATGCCGCAGGAACAACCTCCCTCATTACCTCGAATGGGCCCATTACCGTTGAGACGTTCCGTGGGGATGTCGATGCTCGTTCCAGTAACGGTGCAGTGCAATTAGTCGACGTGGACGGCGTTGTATCGGCGTCCACCAGCAATGCAGAAATTCTCCTACAGAACGTGACCGCCATCACCCATGCGGAGACGTCCAACGGAAGAATTATTGCAGATGTGCTCTCGGTAAGCAGGAATGTCTCCCTGCGCACCTCCAACGCCCGGGTGATCATCCAGATCGCTCCCGGTCTCAATGCAGATCTATCCCTATCTACCTCCAATGGACAAATCCTGCTGACCAATGTTCCGGTAACGGTCCGGCAATCCTCGAATACCGATCTGCAGGGCACCATCGGCTCGGGCGGCAATTCGATTACCGTGATCACCTCGAATGGGGATATCGAGGTGAGAATGCTCGCGGTATGATCCACGTGGGCCAGATCCCTTCGACACCTTTTTCCAGCCGGCGCCAGTATATGATCAGGAAACGGCTCAAGGAGCATTATGCGCACAGATTCCTACACAAAGGAGATCGAGCTACGGATTGTGTCTGCATGGAACGCGGAGGACATCCGAGATCTCTACCACGCCGGCGGGTGGTGGAAAGAGGAGTGGGATCCCGCTGGTATCCCGGACCTGATCTCACATAGCTTTGCCTTCGCGGTTGCGGTGGAAACCGCGTCCGGCCGTGCTATCGGTATGGGCCGCGTGATTTCAGACGGCATTTCTGATGGATATCTCCAGGATGTGGTGGTGGATACGAGATACCGGCACAGGGGTATTGGCTGCAGAATCGTGGAATGCCTGATCGATCGCTGCCTATCCCGTGGTGTACGATGGATCGGGTGTATCGCAGCCCCTCGTACAACGGGTTTTTACCAGGAGATGGGCTTCTGCGAGATGGGAGGCTTTACGCCCATGTTGTATGGAGGGCGGGGCAGTGATATCACCCTCTGAATTCCGACCGGTTTCCCTGGGAGATCGCGACCTGTTCCAGCGACAGTATGCTCTGTACCCGCAGATTCACAGCGATAATACCTTCACTAATATGGTATGCTGGAACCATTACGCACATTACCGCTACTTCCGACAGGGCGACTCTCTCATTCTTTCCAGTACCATCGATGGAAAAACGAAGTACCGTGCTCCAATCGGGCCAAACGACCCTGAGCTGCTTTCAGATGTTCTCGGATTAGCCCTGGATCATGGCGATGAGGCCCCGCTTGTCCTGTTCGGAGATGATGCAAAGGAAATGGTCTCCCGCCAGTACCCCCGTCTTCCCCTTTATCCCGACCGGGACCTGTTTGAGTATGTCTACCTCTCTTCAGATCTCGCCACACTGCCAGGTAAGAAATACCTGACGATCCGGCATCAGTTAAACCGGTTCCGGACCCGCTGTGCCTACCGGTTGGAAAACATTTCCCCGGATACGATAACGGAAGTGCGCGATTTTCTGAATACGTGGTGTGAGTGGAAAGATTGCGAAGGGTCACCGGTACTGTCTCATGAACGGGATGCGATCCGGTTCGCGACCGATCACTATTCGGAAATCGGGATATCGGGTCTGGCCATCCGAACCGATGACAGCATAGGGTCGATATCGCTTTTTGAAGAATTAAACCATGATACGGCCGTCATCCATTTTGAAAAAGGACTTCCGGAGTGTGCGGGAATTTACAAGGCGATTAACGCAGAAACTGCCACGGTACTCACACCTCGATACACGTATATCAATCGCGAGAGCGATCTGGGGATATCGGGACTAAGGGAAGCAAAAATGCGCTATCATCCCCATCATATGATCCCGGTGTACTATGTCACCCGGGATGACCTGATGAACGAAAGAGTGTGAGGTTGGTTCGCCAGATATACCTGTTTTCGGACGCCGTATGATAATCCGAAGGTTATAGAATAGGGTAGATACCATTTCTGCCACAAAATTTTCTATGAATTACAGACGTAAAAATATGAGAGATAAATCGTATCAATCCAAAATCGAAAAAAGTGAGTAATTTTGTTGCATGAATCTTGATGAGGAATCATTATGATACATCTTTATTCCTAATTTCCGCCTCATATCGCCGTTTTTTTAAAAGGCTGAATAATGGATATTTAGGGGCTGGAATGACACCTCAGCCTAGAACATATAGTGTTTTCTAACGAAAACGGACACAGCCATTGAAACACCAACGATATATACCGGGAGGAGGAGATCTCAATTCACAGGTACCGTTAATGGAGATATTGATACATACCTCCGGAAGAACCTTCGCATACATCCACTTTTTCTTGTTTAGTTAGGGGACCTCATATCGATCAGGTCCCCCGGTATCGGAATCACAAAGTACTGTAAGGTGTTACTGTGCTTGGAATCGAAGATCCACAAATCTGGATTGCATATCTGCTTGCCATCGGGTTCGCCCTGGCCTGTGTAGTGTACGGACTGCTGAACTGGAACCGGGGGCTTGACGGCGATGGCAGTTAATACTTTCACCCTCACCGCGATTACTGGGGTATACCTGGCGGTGACCATGGTGCTCGGCTACTTTGGATATAAACACACCAAAGAAGCGGAAGACTACATGGTGGCCGGGAGAAAGGCCCATCCTATCGTTCTCGCGCTTTCTTATGGAGCGACCTTCATCAGCACCTCAGCCATCGTGGGTTTCGGGGGAGTGGCCGGTCAACTGGGAATGGGAGTGCTCTGGCTCACTGTCCTGAATATTGGGGTGGGGATCCTCATCGCCTTCGTCGTCTTCGGGAAAAAGACCCGGGAGATCGGCAACCGCCTGAAAGCGGTCACATTCCCGGACTTGATGGGGAAATGTTACAAGTCCCCCTTCATGCAGTACATGGCCGGCCTTGTTATCGTCATCGCCATGCCCATGTATACAGCGGCAATCCTGATTGGAGGGGCACGATTCATCGAGGAAACTCTGCAGATAAACTATCACTTTGCCCTCATCGGATTCGCCGTCATCGTCGCAATTTATGTCGTGATAGGAGGATTGATCGCGGTCATGTACACCGACGCACTACAGGGAGCAATTATGCTAGTGGGAATGACCTTCCTGCTGGTATTCACCTACGCGATCCTGGGCGGTGTGGTAGAAGCGCATTCCGCTCTCACTGCGATGAATAATTTGGTGCCGAACGCTCTTGCTGCGGGAGGGCTTACCGGATGGACCACCATGCCGGTTTTTGGGTCATCCATATGGTTTACAATGATCACCACCATCGTGCTCGGTGTCGGGATCGGCGTCCTGGCCCAGCCCCAGCTGATCGTCCGTTTTATGACCGTGAAGGACTCCCGGTCGTTGAACCGTGCCGTACTGGTAGGGGGGCCGTTCATTCTCATGATGACCGGTGTCGCGTTCACGGTCGGAGCGCTCACCAACGTGTACTTTTACCGGCAAAGTGGTCAGATTGCTCTGACGGTTGCCGGAGGTAATGTGGATAAAATCATACCGCTGTATATCAACGCTGCCATGCCCGATTGGTTCGTCGCTCTGTTTATGCTCACCCTTCTCGCCGCCGCTATGTCCACCCTGTCTTCCCTTTTCCACACGATGGGGACCGCACTGGGATACGACATCTGGCGCTACACCCGGGAGCACCGCCCGTCTCTCGGTGCAAGCCAGAGAGGTGTGATGCTTATGATCGTGGCGAGTGTAATTCTCGCATATATCATGCCCGGAAGTATTATCGCCCGTGCCACCGCGATGTTCATGGGCCTTGCGGCCTCTGCGTTTCTGCCGGCATTTGCTCACGCCCTGTACAGCAAAACCCCCAATACGTCTGCCGCCAAAGCAAGCCTCGTGGTAGGGGCGTTGGTCTGGTTCCTCTGGGGAGCCTTCATCAACAAGGCAATCTCCAAAGACCTCCTCCTCTCCGGTATCCTGTTCGGGAACAACAACTTCCTACCCTCCCCCTGGCCCAGTGTGGATCCCCTGGTCTTCGCTCTGCCGGCGTCCATTCTGACCCTGGCTCTGGTCGTTCTGGCGAACCGGCACGGAACCACCGTTACGGTTTCTACCTGACCTGATCCCTATTTTTATGAACCGTACGCGACGTAGGTATAGATCTTCTGTTCAGGAATATGCTCCCGTCTGTACTGAACGATGCCCTCGCCCGAGGAAGATGAGGATCTTGGGTAAAGAGTGCCTATAATAGAGTTCTGGATTAAGGAACGTGGGCAGACATATTTCCTTTAGG
>JBAIXL010000208.1:0-1864 GCA_037916685.1 Methanolinea tarda | reverse complement strand
ATCCAGATGCAGATCCAGGAGCGGATCCGCAACCAGGATCGCAGCGCATACGGGGCGGCTTCGGTTCACGCGGAGATCATGAAACTCCGTCACGCGATTACCCTGATCGAATCGCAGGGAAGTGAATCGCTCAAGCGATATCTGGAGAAACTGGCCCAGGAAGGAACCGCCGAGAAGGGATCCCAGGCCAGCCGGCGTCTGGCCCGGGACCCGCAGTTTCTGAGCCTTCTCCAAGCTTCCCGCCAGTGGAAAGAGGAGTATCACCCTAAACTGGGTATCGCCCTTTCTCTGGTCAAGACCCAGCTGGCCGCCCAGCCGGAGAGCCGCAGCATCATCTTTGCGAGCTTTCGCGACACGGTCCAGATGCTCGCAGAAGCCCTGCAGGCTGAAGGGATTCCTGCGGAGCGCTTTATCGGGCAGGCCTCCCGGGACTCTGACAAGGGCTTTAGCCAGAAGCAGCAGCTGGAGATCCTGGACCGTTTCCGGAAAGGAGACCTGAAGGTGCTCATCGCCACTTCAGTGGGAGAAGAAGGTCTGGATGTACCGTCTACGGATCTGGTGGTCTTCTTCGAAGCCGTGCCTTCGGAGATCCGAAGCATCCAGAGAAAAGGACGCACCGGCCGGAGCGGCCGGGGCAGAATCATCGTGCTGGTTACCCGGGGAACCTCCGATGAGGCGTACCGTTACGTGAGTCAGTCGCGGGAACGGGCCATGCTTTCCGAGATTAAAAGCATGGGAGATCGCGTTATTGCGGTGCCCGCGACAGAGGCGAGCCAGACCCGCATCACTACCTTCTTCCCGGACGGCCCTGCCCTCACCGTCGATGATCGGGAATCCTCCTCCCGGGTCGTAGAAGTACTCTCCGAACTGGGAGCCCAGATTCGGCTGCATCGTCTGGAACAGGGGGATTACGCCATCGGAGAAAGGATCCTGATCGAACGCAAGACCACCCAGGATTTCCTCTCCACCCTGATCGAACGGGATCTCTTTGGCCAGCTCACCATGATGGCGGCTGCGGCCCCCCGTCCGGTGATGATCATCGAAGGTTCAGACCTGTTCAGTGCACGGGATATTCATCCCAATGCGGTTCGGGGAACCCTCGCGGCCATATCGGTAGATATGGGGATTCCGGTCTTATTCACCCGGGATGCGGGGGATACGGCGCATATGCTGTATATCCTGGCCAAGCGCGAGAGCGAGCATCCCGCCACCGCCAAACTTCATCCTTACAAGTCCTACCGGTCTCTGCAGGACCAGCAGGAGTACGTGGTGGCGTCACTGCCCGGGATCGGATTGAAAAATGCACGGGTGCTCCTCTCTCATTTCGGCTCCATCACCGCTCTGGTGTCCGCGAACCTCGAGGCGTTCACTGAGATCCCGGGCATCGGAGAGAAGACCGCCCGTGGAATCTGGGAGATTCTCCACCGACCTTACTGAGAGAGACGTTTCAGCGCCTCGATTCCTTCCCCGACCGCTTCCATAAGAATCAGGCAGCGTTCGGGATCGGATTCCTCCCGTACCTTACGGCAGAGCGTCACCAGCGAACGGGAAAGCTCTTCCGCAACATCGGACACACCGGTCGACGGGGTGGTGACTCCGGTGGGAGGATTCGGGACCGGTCCCATGACGGGAGGAACCTCACGGTGCGCTTCTGCACACACCACGCAGCGTGTCTCCCCTTTTATCTCGAACAGCGGCGATCCGCAGGCAGGGCATCCCCGGGAGAGCATCCGGGCTCCCTTCAGCAGATACTCCGCCATAATTTCGTCGGATGATTTTTCTGCCATCGACACAACCCATCTGTTAACTTATATATTTCCAGACCCGATTAATATAAGAAGGTGATTTTGTGCCCACCCCAGAG
>JBAIXL010000207.1:0-3172 GCA_037916685.1 Methanolinea tarda | reverse complement strand
GGCGGGATGTACATGAATGTGAGTCCCCGAGCCAAGACCAAGATGTATGACCTGACCAAGGAAGCGATTCCGCTCGCGAAGGCGCAGATGGATTTTATGATCGCGGTGCTGAGGAACTACCAGAAGCGTGACTGGGCCGAAGTGGGAGGAAAACAGGTGCCCATCCCAAAGACTCTCGGGAATCACAATCAGGGATATATGGCCACGGATCCGGTGTATGGGACCAGCAGCTTTGCTGAACATCCCAGCTGGGATTCAGAACGGTTCATGGAGGTACGCCCCTGGGACTGGTATATGGGCGAAGTGGAGATCGATCTCGCGGACGAAAAATATCCAGTGGGAGGGACCACGCATGCCGGGGCGAAAGCAAACCCCCGAATAGAAGCCTGCAATGGAGTTCCCTTATATGACGGGCAGCCGGTGGAGGTGGGACCCAGAGCACGACTGGCCAGATTCAAGGGATTCGACGAAAAAGGCACCATCGGACAACAGGTGGCACGCCAGATGGAGTACATGGATGACTGCTATGCGATGCTCTCTCACATCGATGCGCTGAATACGTCTGGCAAGGTGCTTGCCGATGAGATACCGAGAGGAGATGGGACCTGCCTTGCCTGGGCTACCAATGAAGCTCCGCGGGGCACCGATGTACACTTTGCCCGTGTCCGTGACGGAAAGGTGCACGACTATTCGATGCTGGTTCCTACCACCTGGAACTTCCCGACCTGCAGTCAGGCACTGGCGGGAGCTCCCTGGCAGCTGGCAGAGGTGATCATGCGCGGATATGATCCCTGCGTTTCCTGCGCCACCCATATGATTGTGGTAGACGACGAACAGCGGATTCTGGCCCAGAAGTTGATCCAATGATCTGCCAGAGGTCGCATGCAGAAAATATCGAACATCTTCAAAAAGCAGGAACAGGAAACACCTGCAGAAAAGAAAAAAATCGAGAAAATAGTCCAATCTGGCATCAAGGAGGGAAAACCTGTGGCTGAAAAGATACGGGCGGGGCATGTACATGAAAGCGGATGTACCGGCTGCCTTGTGGCACTCGCCGATAATTATGAAGGGATCCTGAAGATCCTGGACCGCTATGTGGACTGGGTCTACGATCTGACCCTCGTAGACACCCGGCATATCCCCAAGATGGATGTCGCATTGATCGAGGGATCTGTCTGTCTTCAGGACAAGATCGCCGTCAATGAAGTGAAGAAAGCGCGTGAGAACTCCAGCATCGTAGTGGCGATCGGGGCATGTGCCTGTACGGGTAACATCAACCGTTTCGACCGAGGAGGCCAGCAGAACCAGCCTCAGCACGAATCGTACGTCCCCATCAGTGACCTGATCGATGTGGATGTATTCGTGCCCTGTTGTCCCCCCACTCCCGAACAGCTGAGGAACGCCGTACTGATGGCCTATCTCCTGCTTAAGGGGAACGAGGAACAGAAGAAACTCGCAGGGAGATATCTTCAGCCTCTGATGAATCTGGCGAAATCACCGTTCTTTTCCAAGGCATCCTTCAACACCCTCATGCAGGAGGTCATCAATCAGGGGCTGTGTATGGGGTGTGGGAGTTGTGCCGCCGCATGCCCGGTTCGGGCGATCACCATGGAGTATGGGAAACCTCAGGGAGAGCGGGATCTCTGCATCAATTGCGGGGCCTGCTTCTCCCAGTGCCCGAGGGGATTCTTTGATCACGGGCTTGTGGAGCAGTATGAGGCGATTACAGAACTGATACAAGAGGTCCTGAAGTGAGGTAGGAAGATGACAAACGAACTCGGTAACTACAAAACCGTCCTGTCTGCACGCAGCACCGATCGGGAGATTCTCCGAGGAGCCCAGGATGGCGGTATCATCACCACCCTCTTTGCCTATGCGCTGGATGAAGGGATCATCGACGGGGCGATCGTCGCCGCTCCCAGCATGTCCAAACCGTGGAGAGGTCAATGGGACGTCTGGCGTGCGGAACCACGGGTGGTCACCACCCGGCGGGAGCTGCTCGCTTCTCAGCGGACCGGGTATAACATCTGTCCGCAGGTGACCCTGGTTAAGGACGCGGTCCGGATGTATGGTCTGGATAAAGTGGGTGTCGTGGGAGTGCCTTGCCAGATCCAGGGTTTCCGCAAGGCTCAGCTGTATCCCATTGCCATGCGGGATGTGCCGGACAAACTCGCCCTGGTCCTCGGCATTTTCTGCATGGAGGTCTTCCTCTACCAGAGCATTATACAGATGGTGGAGGATCACCTGGGGAAGAAGATCGATTCGGTAAAGAAAATGGAGGTAGGTAAGGGAAAGTTCACCGTTCGGACCGAACGGGGAGACGTCGCCTCCATGCCCCTGAAGGAGACCCACAAGTACGAGCAACCCGGCTGTCATGTGTGTCTTGATTATGTGGCCAATCTTGCAGACATCTCTTCTGGCTCGGTGGGATCTCCCGATGGATGGTCCACCGTATTCGTCCGAAGCAAGAAGGGAGAACTGGTCTGGAATGGGGCCATAGAGGCCGGATTGTTCGAGATTCGGCCCATGGACCAGGTAAAGCCGGGGCTGGACACGGTAAAGAAACTGGCCACCGAAAAGATCACCAAGAATCGAAAGACCCTTGATGAGCGTGCCACTTTTGGCGTCGGTAAAGGATTGCGGAACCCGTACCTCAATCTCTAATTTCTTTCTTTATAAGGCCCAAATGGACGAAAGTCTTGTTTACCCGTGCCGGCCATCTTCTACAAAGGGTTATGCTGTACACAATTACTCTGAACCCCGCACTTGACCGGACACTTTGGCTGAAACGGATTCAAGAAGACCTCACCAACCGTATCGATAAGGAAGAGCGGTTTCCAGGAGGGAAAGGCATTGGTGTTTCGCGTGTCCTAACCGCTCTCGCTATTTACAACCGCGCTCTGGGATTTTCCGGTGGGTTTCATGGGGCAGAGCTGGAGGCTCGACTGCTGGCCCAGGGTATCCAGTGCAATTTCACCCCCATCGAGGAGGAAACGCGAAGTAATATCGTGATTCATGAAACGTCCACCGGTAGACAGTTGCTCCTCTCTTCGAAGGGGCCTCGCATCTATCCGGAGGAGCTGGCACGTTTCTGTGACGATCTCAACGCGATGGAAGATCCCACTCTGGTCAGCATCGGAGGAAGTCTTCCAGAAGGAGTACACGCATCCCT
>JBAIXL010000206.1:0-5225 GCA_037916685.1 Methanolinea tarda | reverse complement strand
GCCCTCATCCACTTTCTGGCGACTGCCTTCGGTGCCCGGAGAGATCTCTCTTTTTTTATCGTCACCTCCGGCAAAAGAAATACCGGTAAGAAAACCTCAATCACAGGACTCGGGGATCGATACGGATTCCCTTCGTTCCTGGCTTTGCCCGGAGAGATGATTCCCGCGCCAGAAGGTAAACTGAATCATGGGGATCCAGAGCACGAGTCTTCGACGGAGAGAGGTTTTAGGGATATTCTGTCGATCGCACGACGGAATGGAGCGACGCGGGTTGCCCTGGATTCGACAGTGGATGACGAGGCGGATGATATGTTGAGGGAGGTTCTTTGCGGTATCCTCCCCATCTCATCCCCCCCAACGGAAGAGGTGTCCTGTATTCGCCCGTTTATCGCCATACCTGAACAGGAAGTGATACTGTATGCGTCCCTGGTGGCGCTCGAACGAACTCCAACCGCAGATTTGATCGAATCTCATCATGACGGCATTCGGTTCGCGCTGGAGCAGTTCTCCCGACGTCATCCGGCAACTCCGTTCGCGCTCGCCCGTCTTAAGGAGACTCTCGCCCGACATACCCGGGAGACTCCGTCCAGGCCCATGAACCCCGACCCGTGGGGATATAACCCCGGAGGAATAAGTACCGAAAGGCCGGAAGAGGAATGAGCATGCAGTGTGAACCCGGATGTGAAGGAGAACGGATCGAACAATTGATCCGGCATGCGCTCTGGAGCAGTGGAAGTGCGGGAATCGTCGTGGGGATGAGCGGGGGAGTGGACTCGGCCCTGGCAGGGTCCTTTTGTGCAGGAGCCGTGGGGCCCGAGCGGGTGAAGGCTCTGCTCCTTCCTTCCTCGATCACCTCAGCAACGGATATGCGGGATGCACGGGACTTGTGTGCCCGGCTCGGCATATCTGCAGAGATGATCGATATTCAACCGATCCTGACGAAATTCCGAGAGATCCCGGGGTATTCCGGAGATACCTATCTGGAGGGGAATCTGATGGCACGCATTCGCATGACCCTGCTCTACTACCATGCGAACCGGGAGAACCGTCTGGTCTGTGGAACCTCCAATCGCAGCGAGTACCTACTCGGATACTGCACAAAATACGGGGATAATGCGGCAGACTTCCAGCCTCTTCTCCACCTGTACAAGACGGAAGTATATATGCTGGCACGATATCGAGGGCTTCCACCATCGATACTGGAAAAACCACCCTCCGCCGGGCTCTGGAGAGACCAGACCGATGAAGCGGAGCTCGGGTTGCCCTACCCGGTGATCGATCGTGCGTTGCAGGCGCTCGAGTCAAATGACTGGGTTCCCGCGTCCCCGGAGGAGGAGAAGGTACTCCAGCGGGTTCAAGGCAGCCGGCATAAGAGAAGTCCTCCGCTCAGTCTTCTCCAAGTTCCCTGAAGAGATAGATGAATCGTTCCGGTCGATTGAGGAACGAAAGATCCTCGCGGCCTTCCACCAGCTGATAGAGCGTCACCCCTTCCACCACCCCCAGTGCCGTACTATGGGAGGGAGGACAGCTGCGAAAGTGAGGAACGGAGGGATAGTGAGAATTCTTGACCATCTCTTCCCCAAGCATCATGTAATAGGCGGCTCCATGCCGTTTTTCGTACACCGAATAATCACTGGAGAACCGCGTAGATACCAGGTTGGCCATAAGCAGCGTCCGGCTTGAGGCGTTGATCGTTACATGCCCGAATCCCGGGGGAACGATCACCTTCTCCCCTTCCCGGGCAAAGATCAATCGAACATCTTGGATATCCCGATCCTGGAGTATATAGTGGGCTTCTCCGGATAGGACCTCATACACCTCTGGATATCCTGTTCCGGAGGGGTTATCGGGGTGATAATGCCCCTTTGTCTTCACGTACTCCCCGCAGAGCGTCAGGGGGGGTATGCGGGTGATGTCGTAACGAAGAGAGTGGGCCGATAACCAGGCACGATCTTCCTCTGAACGGGCCAGATCGCGGTACATAAAATAGAGAGATCCGGAACAGGGGCATTCCGGGATGGCCAGCACCTGGCGGACCTCCTCGACATCCCGTTCCTCCGGGGGAGGGATGTCTCCTGTCCATCCGGGTATCATCTATTCTTTCTACGTACCCTCGCTATATAATATACTCCTCCCAGTAGGGCCCCTCCCAGGAGGGCAATGACCATCGGGTTGGAGACCTGGTTCAGGATGCCCGGCTGAGGAACCACCTCCAGTTCCACCTTCATGGGCTTCGAGATCTGGGGATTATCCAGGGAATCTCTGTATCGAATCTCTGAGTCCAGGCCATAGGTCTTCAGCGTCGCTGCCGCGTCCGCGCTTACCTCATAACGGGCGATGACACTCTCTCCAGGCTTCAGATCGCCCAGGAACGCGGTGTCATCGCTGCTGGTGAAGGGATCGACCGCAGACAGGCGTGCCTGTGCCCGGAATACCTCCGCCGATCCGGTATTCTTGTACTCCACTTCGATAGTTCGTTTCTCCCCGGGGCGGACCTGAATGGGTTGCGACACCACGGAGAATTCTATCTTCCCCCCTACCGGGACCCCGAAGGTGACCGCATCCGCGGTAACGGAATTTCCTTCAAAATCGATATAATCCAGGTATACGTCCAGAGGATAGATCTGATTTTCAGTTGCCGTGCTGGCTATCGCCACCTTGTAACGGGCGGTAACCGTATTCCCCGCCGGAAGATCCCCGATATAAACACTGCTGTCTGTGGGTTTGACCGGGCTCTGGCCCGTCTGAACGATGCGGACCACCGCTTTCTGGGCGTCCACTCTGCCGGCATTCTGCAGGGTAAGGGTGAGGTACCCTTCCGCTCCTACGTCCAGATGTTCCGGGATCACCTCCCGCACCTCCAGCTTCACTTCGGGCCGAATATTGATGGTCAGGGGAATGTCCTGCACAACCGTTTTGTAATAATAACGGATGTTATCCTGGCCCTCTGACTCCGCACTATAGAGGTAGGTGAATTCCGCCTGCAGTACCACGGTGAATGTACCGCCGAACGCCTGATCGTCTATATTCACATCGAAGTTCACGGTCTTGGTGGTTCCTCCATCCACATCTCCGATCATCTGGGGATCCGACTTCACCGTGATGGGTGTTCCGTTGGCCAGAAGAGTGACCTTCATCAACTTGGCGGTGTTGGGGAGGTCGTCCCGGCTGACGATGTCTGACCGCACAATCTTGATGTCGATCAGTCCCCGGTTCTCTATCATAACCGGTACCCGGGCACTCGCACCCGCAGCGAACTCGTTCGTACCTGCGATAGCGGCCGAAATATCGGGCCCTCCCGAGAGATAGAGTGTTCCCGCCAGTGCTGGTGTGGACAATATTGCGGTGATAATCAAGGCAATAATCAAAAAATATCTCATTTTCATCCCTGTTACTCTGTTGTTATGATTGTAACAACATTTATCAATCCTCGCTATTAAGACTTATGACGATGACGCTGGTCGATCGGACCCGGCTCGTGGATACCCTGAAAAATCTCGGCCTGACCAAGTACGAGGCACTCGTATATATCGGACTCCTGGGAACTCAGGAAGGAACCGCGACGGAGATCCATGAACTCTCCGGAGTACCCCGGGCCTCCGTCTACCCCGCATTGAGCCAGCTGGTAGGAAAAAATCTCGTCAGCATCTCTCATACCTCCCCACGCCGTTACCGGGCCACCCCTCCCGAAGAAGGTATAAACCGGCTTCTGGGGCGGATCGAAGGTGATGCACGAAGGGCCACGGATGCGCTCCATAAAATCCAGAAGGAACCTGCCCACCGGGAAGGCGAGGGTGAGCTGATATGGAGCATCTACGGTAGAGAACATATTCAGGACCGTCTGGTGGATCTGATTGAGGGGTCGGAACACCATCTGCAGCTAATCGCCCACTGGGATCTGCTGCGGGGGAAGGTGTCCGATGCGCTGCTCAGGCTTCCACCGGGAGTTACGGCGGAGGTGATCTGCGACCGGTGGGACCGCAGGGAACACTCTAATATCACCGTTCTGATCACTCCGGCCCTCCCCCTTAAGGACTCCATTCCCCCCCACGGTATGGCGGGGGTGTTTTGCATCGATGAGAAAAGGGCTCTGGTGAGCATGGGGAGCAGGGAAGAACAGCCCCGTGCTCTCTTCTCCGAATCCGAAGGATTTGTTCAGTTTTTCTCGAGATATTACCGCTTGATCGCAGAATGGATCCTACAGTTCAGTAATCGCTGATGGAACCCATGGTCTGAACGTCCATCAGACCTTTCAGGGCACGGGTGATCACAGGTCTCCCACTCTCTTTGATCGCCGCCATGGCATTGGTACCCCCCACCATCGCGACGCCGAAATATTGCGGACTCACCGGGACTCCCAGCAACGGGATGTTGGGAATTCCCAGATCCAGGATACCGGTGAATCCTGTGGAGGCGAGATCATCCAGAAGGAGTGAGACTCTGGATTCGGATTCCATGTGACATTCCCGGATATTACTCAGCAGGGTCCCTTTTCCCTGGTGCATAACCATAGAAATAGAGGTGATGTCCTGGGATACCAGAACTTCCAATGGGTCGATAGTCGTATCCTCATAGAGAATGAAATGCGTGAATCTTCGGGGCATCCGGTCTTCGATCTCGACTACTCCCCCGCCTATGGGACGAATGGGAATCCCTCTTCGCAACAGGAATCCGTCCAGAGTCAGGGAGCACATGGTCTCTATTCCGGTATGTCCTGCGGGAATGGTGAAATCCTCTATGGTTTCCCCCTCTTTGAGGAATCTCACCCGATCACTGACGGAGATGCCCGCTTTGTAGGCCTTTTTCAGGGTGCTGATGGCATATTCGAGATCTTCGGTTCGGATCAGGGAGAGATTGTAGATGATTTTTCCGGTATTCTCCGACGGATCGTAGGTGACCTGGATGGCAAATTCCTCAATGCGGTTATTAATAAATTTCATGGGGGAATTCATCAGATCATCTCCCTCCTGTGATGAGAAAATTGTTCTGTTCCGAGATCGATTTAGGGAAAATCTCGGTACTGGTTGGCGGGTGAACGGGCCATGGCTGCGGTCCGGCCTGAAAAGACCAAAAGCATCGCGAAAAATAAGGAAATAACCCTAAATTACCGAGACCGGGAGAAACGAAAGAACAGAAAAATTGTTCTAGCCACGGCAGGAATCTTAAGTAGATGGATCCAGATACGCGTTCACGGGCAAAGGATGTGCTCCGCACCATCTTTGAGA
>JBAIXL010000205.1:0-5292 GCA_037916685.1 Methanolinea tarda | reverse complement strand
GAGGGAGTTAATGGGTCGGCGGCTTTTTTCATATCCCCTACAGAAGCCCAGACGGTAGCCATCGCCAACAATCTAGGTACCAAATATGTGGCGACGGATATCGAGATGGACACGGGTAAGTTCTGGGCGATGGCGACCTGGTACAATTCAACCTTGGGTGCCGCACCCTACAGCGACGTATTTCTGGTCACGTCACCCGAGAATCCCCTCTCCTACGAACCGGTTACGCTCTATACGCAAGCCTACTTTGACACTACCATCTCCCGGCTGCACAATTTTGATGGATCCATGATGGACCCGACCACCGTTTACTACATTGTCTACGCAGATGGAACCCAGCAGACCAATTATTATCCCGTGATTACCCAGGCACAGGCAATGAACGCTGCTACCGCCATTCAGATGGCGAAGGCGTATAATGCCAATGCGACCACCGGCTATCACGCCACGGTAGCGAGTAATTCCTTCTTGAATCCCATCGAACGGGTTCCTGCCCTACAGCACTTCCGGCTTATCTATGAGTCTTCCACCAATGCTCTGGGTACCCAGGCGGATGTAAAATACGTCAAAACCTTCGAATATGTGAAAGGAGCGCATATCAAGGGAGCAGGGATGATCGAGATCAATCTAACCACCAATCAGGGAAGGACCTTTACCTACCGTCAGGAAAGCACGAATGGAGAGTTCATCGTGCCGTATTCGACAGAAGGAATGCCTTATGGAGTCAAAGCGAATGGATACTACCGGATCGTGGCCACCGGCCAGGAGATATCAGTTTCTGAAGAAGCGGTCCAGAACGGGCTCACAGTCGGATAACCAGTATGACCTCTTGTGTGGCCATCACGGGAGATATCTTCTCCCTTCACGATCTGGAACGCCACGATGAATCCGCGGATCGCCTGAAGCGTGCGCAGTCCGGGATTCCCGCGGGTACACCCATTCTGGATCCGGTGAAAGCCACCCAGAGGGATATCGAACGGGTCCACCTCCCCGAACATGTCCAATGGCTCAAAGAGGTAAGCCGAGGTACGTATTTTATCGACCCCAATACCTATATCACCCGGAATTCGTACGAAGTCGCCCTGTATGCGGCTGGATCGGCGATAAAGGCCGCCATGGTCGCTCTTGAGGGAACCCACTGCTTCGCCCTTGTCCGCCCTCCCGGACACCATGCGGAAGAGAATAAGGCCATGGGTTTCTGCCTTTTCAATAATGTGGCAATCGCCGCGGCACATGCTCTGGAATCCGTCCACCGGGTCGCCATCGTGGACTGGGACGTGCATCACGGCAATGGCACCCAGGAAATCTTTTATGCAAGCGACCGGGTCCTCTATTGCTCCGTGCATCAGTACAACGCGTTCCCCTTCACGGGGTGGGTCGATGAGGTGGGAAGAGGTGCAGGAAAGGGATACAATCTCAATGCTCCTCTTCTGCCCAACGGGGATCGGTATGACTATCTGCATGTGTTCTCCGAAGTCTTCATCCCCGCGATCCGCCGTTTTCAGCCCGATGTCGTCCTGGTCTCTGCCGGGGAGGATGCCTTGTCCGATGATCCGCACGGGATGATGCGGCTCCTTCCAGAAGATTTTGGCATGCTCGCGGGCATGCTGACCGAGGCTTCCGACGGTTCCCTGGCTCTGGTGCTGGAGGGAGGGTACGGTCCCTCCCTCGGTCCATCGATCACCTCCATCTTTGAGGGAATCGACAATCCGCCATCCGAGGTGCCCAGAGGAGAGCCGAGGAAGAGCACCCGGGAGGTCGCGGGTGTGCTAAAGAAAGTCCAGTTCATCTAATGCGAATCGCAACCGGCCAAAGTATACCGGTAATTAGTACATCAGTTCCTTCACAGCTTCGATGGCGAGGTAGGGTACCTCTCCCCGAGGCATGGGACTCAGATTCGAGGACAATATTTTTCATCCGGTGTAACGCACTCCCGGTATGGACGCTTCAGAGATCACCATAGGCATGTGTGTTCGCTATCCCCGGACCGGAACCACCGGTACCGTTGAATCCATGGAGACGATCGGGGACCAGGTGTATGCCACCCTGGACAGCACTCATCTCCGCTATCGCGTCGATCTGCTCCTTCCGGCGGGAGCCGCACGGGAGAAGAAACAGGGGGAACGGGAAGACATTCGGAAGAAGATCGAGGCAGAACGCGAACGTGCCGCCAGCCTGCACGAAACAGGAATGTCCGACGAAATGTGTGATGGAGGAGGTTAATCCCTTACCGGAATCGTGGTAAGTTTCACCGATTCCACCCCTCGCTGGGACATCAGGCGCTCCGCGATGTGTTTCAGGTCCGAACCGTCGCCCCGCAGAAGGATCACCTCCATACAGCGATCATGCGTGATATGGGCATGGAGCGAGGCGCTGATCACATTCATGTAATCATGCTGGATGTCGGTAAGGGTCTGTAAAAGGCCCCTCTGTCCATGGTCGTAGACCATGGTAATGACTCCCTGGCGCTCTCCTTTTACGTCAGCCATCCACTGATAGTGGGCGATGTAGCTGCGGATGGCGTCCCGGATACCCTCCGACCGGGAAGAATATCCCCGCAGGGAGATGATCTCATCGAACTTCTCCAACAGGTTCTTCGGGAGTGAAATACCAATCCGGGAGAGCTCCGACTCCGAAGGCGTCGGTATCATATAGTGATATGATTCTTGGAAATATGTTTAAACTTTCGATAATTTGAGCCAATTTTTTCATACGGCATATATATCCCGGGAAAACGGTCACTTATATACCCTAGAACGGATCAATCTATACTACGATCCTGGGAGACACGTCTGTCTCATCTTCATTTCCCGATCGCTTCAGGGGGTTTGAATTGCGCGATACCAGCATACCCAGTGTAAATATCGGAGTCGTCGGCCACGTAGATCATGGCAAGACCACGCTGGTCAGTGCCCTGACCGGAGTCTGGACCGACCGTCATAGCGAAGAGTTGAAGAGAGGAATCTCCATCCGCCTGGGGTACGCGGATGCCACCTTTTATCAGTGCAAGAATCACACCGGTTCCGAAGCCTACTGCACCACCCCGGACTGCCCCTCCTGTGGTGAAAAGACCATTCCTCTTCGAACCGTCTCGTTTGTGGACGCTCCCGGCCATGAGACCCTGATGGCTACCATGCTCTCCGGATCGGCACTCATGGATGGGGCGATGCTGGTCATCTCCGCCAACGAACCATGTCCCCAGCCCCAGACCAAGGAGCATTTGATGGCCCTCTCCCTGGTGGGGATCCAGAAGATCGTCATTGTCCAGAATAAAATCGACGTAGTGTCGCAGAAAGACGCCTTCGCGCATTATCAGCAGATCAGGAAATTCATTTCCGGTACCATCGCGGAGAATGCCCCTATCATCCCCGTTTCTGCCCAGAAAAAGATCAATCTGGGAGCGCTGATCGAGGCCCTCCATACCACGATCCCGGAACCCGAGCGGGACGCGAATGCCGATCCCCTGATGCTGATCGCCCGCTCCTTTGATATCAATAAACCGGGATCCAGCTGGAAAGATCTGAAGGGAGGTGTGGTGGGAGGCTCGGTGATCCGGGGTGTACTGCGCGATGGAGACGACATCGAGATCCGCCCGGGCCTGCAGATCCAGGCAGAGAATAAGATCCGTTGGGAACCCATCACTACCAAGATCACGTCAATCACCGCCGGATCTAAAAAAGTCGTCGAGGCGGATCCGGGGGGTCTGGTGGGGATCGGGACCAAGCTTGACCCTTCCCTGACCAAGAGCGATGCCCTGGTAGGGCAGGTGGTGGGGCATCCCAATGCCCTTCCTCCGGTCTGGGACAAACTAACCTTCCGGGTCACCCTGATGGAACGGGTGGTGGGAGCCGACAGCGAGATCCTGATCGAACCCCTGAAACACAAAGAGCCTCTGATGATCTCGGTGGGCACCGCGGTCACCGTGGGTGTAGTGGTGAACACCCGAAGGGATCAGGTCGAGGCGATGCTCAAGCGGCCGGTCTGCGCGGATGTAGGCTCGAGGATCGCGATCAGCAGACAGGTGAGTGGACGATGGCGTCTGATCGGGATGGGGGTTCTGGTAGGGTGAAGGTCCTTATTGATACCAATGCATTCACGCTCCCGGTCCAGTTCGGTATCGACCTGTATGCGGAACTGGAACGAATTCTCGGTGCGTTTGATCCATTCGTTCTGGATGGAACTCTGCGGGAATTGGAGGGTCTCGGCTCCGGGAAGGGAAAGGATGCTTCTGCTGCACGAGTCGGGCGAGTCCTCGCGCAACGATGCAGGACGGTGGGCACCCCAGACGCCTCGGGAACGGTGGATGAGCAGATTGTACGGTATGCTCAGGCCAATGAATGTACGGTGGTCACCAACGACATTGCTCTGAGACAAACCCTGAAAGAAAGAGGCATCCGCGTCATCGGAATGCGGAATCGAAGAACATTGGAGATCAGCGGGTGAGGTATGTATTACCGATTAAAACTGGCGGATAAAGTACGGGTTCCCCCCAATCGTCTAGGAGAAGAGCTGGAAAAAGTAATCCTGAATGTGCTTGAAGAGCAGCTGGAAGGAAGTATCGATAAAGATCTGGGTATCTTCATCGCAATCACCCGGGTGTTCGATGTAGGGGAGGGAGAGCTGGTCCCCGGGGATGGTGCGGTCTATTACGATGTCACCTTTGAGGCCCTGGTGCTCCGTCTCGCCCTCCAGGAGATCGTCGAAGGAATTGTGGTGGAGACCACCAGTTTCGGTGCCTTTATCAGCCTGGGTCCTATCGACGCCATGCTCCACGTGAGCCAGATCTCGGATGAATTCATCAACTATGATGAGAAGAACGGGAGGCTGATCTGTCAGGACAGCAAGCGGTTTATAGGCGTAGGGGATGTGGTCCGTGCGCGGGTGGTGACTCTGAGCCTTACCGAACGGGAACCACGGGAGAGCAAGATCGGACTCACCATGCGTCAGGTAGGACTGGGACCCCTGACCTGGCTCGCGGAAGAACTGGAGAAGGAACGGGGGAGCGCCCGTGGTAGTGCGTAAGAAACAGCCCTATGTCTGCCGGGAGTGTCACCGGGTAGTGGAGGGAGAGAGCTGCGTTGTCTGCGGCACCTCCAACATGACCATCGACTGGGCTGGGTATCTGATCATCATCGATCCCGAACATTCCGATATTGCCAAAAAAATGAACATCAAGCTCCCGGGACGATACGCCCTGAAGGTTCGCTGAATGTTCCGCCTTCCGGAAGGAGAGCGGCACCTGCTGAAGAAACCTTTTGGGACTCTGTACCAGGACTGGATCGAGATCGTTCC
>JBAIXL010000204.1:0-2056 GCA_037916685.1 Methanolinea tarda | reverse complement strand
CTCATTGATGGGGCCGGAGTCCGGGCCTGGGTGATCCTGCCCTTCTCGGCACTCCCGTTCTCGGGCACCCTTGCATTCACCATCCCTGCGCTTGCCGCCTTCCTCCTCACCAAGCCGATCATCGAGTATAACGGGAAGACCATGACCTGGAACCGGTCGGCACTTCTTGCCCTCTCCTGCACGGTCTTTGGGGTCATCATCACCTTCGTCGCACTCGCTTCGTCGGTGAAGCTCATCCCCCTCTTCTACGCAATCTCTCTGGGATTTGTCTTTGGCCTCCGCCTTTTTGTCCTGGTCGCGATCGCGGATTACCGTATTCCCCGGATGCTGGTCCCGGCGTTCACCCAGAGCAGTGTCGGGGTACTGGCCGGCATGGTGCTTTTTTCCCCGTCATTTGGAATCCTTGCCCTTGTCCTGCACGTAGTCTTCGGCCTCGGGTTTGCCATCCTCATATGGATGATCGAACGCCCGCTCAAACGTGCATTTCAGATCCGCGGCCTTGCGTTCATCAACGCATTCATAGCCCACATGACTGATGGATCCTCACGGGGTATGGAGAATTTCTTCCGGGAGATAGGAGAGGAGATATTCGTGCCCCAGGTGAGCTTCTTTTTCCGCCGGACCAATGCAAAACCGATCCTCTTTACCGTGCCCAATCTGCACCCCGGCCCCATGGGGGAGATCGGCGGGGGCAACCTCCCGAAGGTGCTGCATGACAGTTTCGAGGACGAGACACTTGTCGCACACGGGTGCGCAACCCATGACTTCAACCTCGTATCCGAAACCGAAATTGACAAGGTTATCGATGCGCTGCAGAAATCGCGCCGGAATATTACCTATTCCGGCGTTGCCGGGAGATCCGGGCGCCTCACCTCCGGAACGGTGCAGGTCCTCTACCAGCGGTTCGGCGACTCCGTTCTCCTCGTGACCTCCCGCTCCCCGCAGCGGACTGAAGATCTTGATTTTTCGATCGGGATGACCATCATGGCCGAAGGACACCGCTGGTTCCCTCATGTGGCTGTGGTGGATGCCCACAACTGTATGACCGATCTCTCCTCCCCGGTGCTCCTCGCTACCCTGACGGCGACCGAGTACCAGCAGGCCTCGATGGAGGCTATGGACCGGTGCCGGACGACGCCGCTGTACCCGTTCAGGATTGGCGTCAGTCATCTGCCATTACCGTTCAGCCGTGAGCAGGGATTCGGTGACCTGGGGGTGCAGGTCCTCATTGTCGAATCGGATGGGCAGCGGACCGCCTATATACTTATTGACGGGAACAATATGGCAGAAGGGATGCGGGAGGTACTGCTGGACGAGGTCCGGAAGGTCGTTGATCACGCAGAGGTGATGACGACGGACTCTCACGTCGTCAATACGATCACGGGAAAAAACCCGGTGGGGATGCATGTGGGTGTGCCCGAATTCCTCCCCCATGTCATGAGGGCGCTCCAGGCGGCACTCGATGATCTCGCACCATCGGAAGTTGCCGGGAACACCGCCCACTGCGAGCATATCGTCGTCTTTGGCTCAAACCGGATCTCCCAGCTCGCCAGCACGGTAAACGCCATGCTCGTCTTCGTAGCGCCATTGTCCCTTGCGATGCTTCTCCTGGCATTCCTGTTGTCCCTTGTCGCCTATATTGTAATTATCTGAGTTACTCGCTGATGCTGAATAATATCATGATTAATCATCCATTTTCTTAATCCGGCTCGTTTCTGACCACAAGTTATATTCCTTATCACTCGATTATTGATTATTTGAAAAGGAGGAAATATACCAGGAACGCGTTTTATTCGGATGGCATTTCAGACTGCAGCTGAATTAACAAAAGATGGGAAGGTGATCGAAGTTCATCCAGCCACAATCATGTCACCCCGATGGATCGGTGTTGATTTGAACACGACCGGCCATGTGGCGGTCGCAGCCGACCCCGTCAGCGGGAAAGTAATGAAACTGGGGAAAAATATTCACTACACTCACAGTCACTCATTGAAAAACTGTACGAAATTATGGAAAGAAGGTAAACTCTGGAAACTGAAAAAGGTAAAAAGCCGCG
>JBAIXL010000203.1:0-6719 GCA_037916685.1 Methanolinea tarda | reverse complement strand
ACGTCCGGCTGACCGGTGATCACGGCATCGCGTGCGATCAGACTGTCACAGGAGTGATCTGCCCAGATACCCGGTGGGGGAAGATTCTGGGAATATTCCACTACGGATCCCAGACCGCTGACTTCGCCCACGGACACGAAGGGTTGCCAGACCATGTATCCACCGATCTGGCCGGTGGCCAGCAGCTGGGGCATCTGCCCGGCCCCGGCATATATAATCTTGACCGATGCATTCTCTGAGGGAGGGGGCGTCTGGGTACACCCCGCGATGAGAAGGGCCGCCACAACCAGGAGCCCGGTGATGAGCGCAGTCGTATGTCGCATATTTGTATATCTTCTCAAGAATCCTATATTAAAATTCTCAAATGAACGATTTTATTTCTTTTTTTGGGTAAATATATGATAAAAATAATACAATTATACATAATTATTATCTAATTGTCCTGTTTCTGGACAAGAGTATTATCCTTCCCGATACCATCTCGTATGTATGCAGCTGGATCCGGTGGACCGGTTACTGAGGGCCGCCCTGATCTCGGATCAGGAATTTGTTACGACCTTGCGCGGCATCATGCGGTCCGAACTCCGTATCAATGTCCGTACTCTCTCGGAATCGAGTGGGATCGCCCAGAGCTCCCTGTATAAAATTCTCGATGGAAAGCGATCTCCCAACCTCACCACTCTGCGGCGCATCTGCCAGGCGATACGATTCTTCTCTCCCACCGAAAAAGGACGGTTTATCGGAGTCATTGCCGCCCGCCCGGTTCTGGAAGGAATCGTGGAGCGGATGACCGAGGTGGACGGTCACGCGATCCGTGTTCGCGAGTACCCGGTACAGACGGTGGAGGATGCGATCGTGGCGGGGGTGCGGGCCGAACGGGAAGGTGCGATCGGCATTGTCTGTGCCCCTATCGTGAGTGGCCCCATTGAACAGCTGGTAAGTGTCCCGGTAGCCACCATCGTTCCCCGCGAGAGCATGGTACTGGCCATCGAACGGGCCGCGCGAAAGGGATGGCATTAATCTGATTCACCAACCAGTACTGGGATGAGAGGTGATTGATGATGGAACGGGACCGGATTCGGGCCGGGAGACTCCCGGGGGAACGATCCCCGGAGGTCGCGGAGTTTCTCTCTTCGATGGAGGCAGACCGGTGGATCGCGGAGGCCGATATTCTCGTGGATATCGCCCATCTCCTAATGCTGTGCCGGCAGGATCTGGTGGAGCCGGATGCGGCACGGTCGATCATGCGGGTGCTCCTGGAGTTGCACGATCAGGGCATTCCCGCAGAGGTCTTTGAAGACCGGTTTGAGGATATCCACGCGGGGATCGAGACCTACCTCATCGAGCGAATAGGAGAAGATCGGGGAGGGCGCCTGCACACCGGAAGGTCCCGCAACGATGAGGTGGCCACCTGTATCCGCATCCGTCTACGCACAGAACTGACTGGATTGATGGGAGAACTGATCCGGCTGCGGGAGATCCTGCTCGATCTGGCTGCCCGCCACGAAGCCACAGTGATGCCCGGATTCACCCACCTCCAGCACGCCCAGCCGACCACGCTCGCCCATCACCTGGCCGCCTATGAGGAGGCATTTGCCCGCGATTTTGAGAGACTTCAGGCGACCTTCGGGCGGGTGAACCGCAGCCCTCTGGGTGCAGGTGCGTTTGCCTCCACCGGGTTGCCCATCGATCGTGAGATGACCTCCCGCCTGCTGGGATTCACCGATGTGGCGGGGAATACCATGGATGCGGTGGCTTCCCGCGATACTCTCCTTGAGTCTCTTTCTAGTGCGGCAATTCTGATGACGACGGTGAGCCGGCTCGGTGAGGAGCTGGTTCTCTGGTCTTCGTCCCTGGTAGGATTCGTCGAGCTGGATGATGCCTACTGCTCCACCTCTTCCATCATGCCTCAGAAGAAGAATCCGGACACCGCAGAGATCATGAGGGCGAAAGCCGGCACGGTCTGCGGTGCCCTGAACGGGGCTCTGATGATCGTCAAAGGTTTACCCATGAGCTACAACCGGGATCTCCAGGAGGCCACCCCGCACCTCTGGAGAGGGTTGGAGGCCAGCCGCCGTACGGTACGGCTGCTCACCGGGATGATCTCCACTGCCACCTTCCGAAAAGACCGGATGGAGGCAGAAGCGGGCCAGGGCTACAGTACGGCTACCGATCTGGCCGACATGCTGGTGCGGGAGTACCGTCTTCCTTTCCGTACCGCCCACAACATCGTGGGGCGGGCGGTCCGTGAAGGCCGACTCGACTTGGATACCCTGGAAAAAGCGGCTCGTTCGGTCGCCTCGCGGTCCCTGGTCGAAGCGGGTCTCACCGCGGACCAGGTCGAAAGGGCACTCGCCCCCCGGTCTGCCATTCTGGCCCGGGATGTCGTGGGGGGCCCCTCTCCTCCGGCGATCCGAGCGGCCCTGAAGGAGCGCCGTCGGGCGCATCGCAGGGATGAAGCCTGGCAACAGCGGATCACCGAAGCGCTGGAGGCGTCGGAGTCGGAGCTGATCACCGCCGCACGGGAGATGGCCGCATGACCCAGGTGCTCGCTCCCGGAGTCCGAGTCCGTTTCCGCTTCCACGCCGCCGAGATGGAGGGGACCTATGTGACCGTGCGGGAGGACCGTCTGGTGATCAAGCTTGAGAACGGATACAATATCGGAATCCCACCCTCCGCCCTGTTGTCTACCCAGGCTCCTTTCCCTTCGCCTCCTCCCCGCGTCGCCGCCATCGAGCAGGATCCATCCCTGCCCGAGTGCGCCATCATCTCCACCGGGGGAACCATCGCCAGCCGTATCGATTACCGCACCGGAGCGGTCACCAGCCAGTTCTCTGCCGAGGACATCCTGCGGGCTATCCCCGGTCTGGAGACGATAGCACGTTACCAGACCCAGCAGATTTCCTCCCTTCTGTCAGAGAATATGAACTCCACTATCTGGAGAGATCTGGCTCACGCGATTTATCACGAGATCTGCGGCGGAGTACAAGGAGTGATTGTCACCCATGGAACCGACACCATGGGATATACGGCAAGCGCCATCGCGTTCATGGTGGAGACTGCGGTCCCTATCGTCTTTGTCGGATCACAGCGGTCTGCGGACCGGCCCAGCAGTGACAATGTGATGAATGCCCTGTGCAGTGCGCAGACGGCGGTGAGCGATCTGGGGGAGGTGGTGGTGGTGATGCACGGGAGCACCAGTGATGACTACTGTTGGATCCACCGGGCGACCCGCGTGCGCAAGATGCATACCTCGCGACGGGACGCCTTTCAGAGCATCGGAATCTCCCCCCTGGGAAGAATCTCCTACCCGGATCGGGTACTGACTCTTGCACCCCATGCGCGAAGGCGGCGGAAGGAAGAGTCTCACCTCTATGACCGAATGGAGCCCCGTTGCGGTCTTCTCACGTTCGTGCCGGGCACCGATCCGGGAGTGCTGGACTCCTTCCGCGGGTATCGGGGACTGGTGATCGCGGGGAGCGGTCTTGGACATGTTGCCGGCACCTGGATCCCCCGGCTCGGGGAGCTGGTTAAGGATGGTACAACGGTGGTGATGACCTCCCAGTGCCTGCACGGGCGGGTCTGCGACCGGGTGTACGACACCGGCCGGGACCTGCTCTCGATCGGGGTGATCGAGGGAGAGGACATGTTGTCGGAGATCGCGTTTGTGAAACTCGCCTGGGTCCTCGGACATGAGGAAGAACCCGAGAGGGTGAGGAGGCTCATGCAGACCGATCTCCGTGGGGAGATCTGCCGGAGGTCGCTGCATGGACTATAAGGAAATCGGACTGCGGGCGGGGCTGGAGATCCATCAGCAACTGGACACCGCGGAGAAACTCTTCTGCCGATGCCCGACCCGATTGCGGGATACCGATGAACATACGCACGAATACTCCCGGTATCTTCGCGCCACGGAGAGCGAACTGGGGGAGCTGGACCGGGCGGCGGAGGAGGAGATGATGGTGATGCGCCGCTTCACCTACTATGCCTATGATACCACCTGCCTGGTCGAAGACGATGAGGAGCCTCCGGCCCATCTGAATGAAGAAGCGCTTCACATCACGCTCACCATTGCCCGGCTTTTTGGCATGCGCCCCGTGGAACAGGTTCATACCATGCGCAAGCTGGTCATCGACGGCTCGAACACCTGCGGATTTCAGAGGACTGCCCTGGTCGCCCTGCAGGGGATCCTGCCCGGAGGGTGCGGGGTGGAGACCCTCTGTCTGGAAGAGGAGGCCGCCCAGCGGGTCCGGGACGCGGTATTCTCCCTCGACCGGCTGGGCATCCCGCTGGTGGAGATCTCCACCGCTCCCTGCCTGCATACACCGGAGGAGGTGCAGCAGATCGCAGAGTACATGGGTATGGTGCTCCGCTCTACCGGCAGAGTAAAGCGGGGGATCGGTACCATACGACAGGATATCAACATCTCCATCCGCGGGGGAGCGCGGGTGGAGATCAAGGGGGTACAGGAGCTGGAGGTGATCACGGAGGTGGTGCGGTGGGAGGTGTCGAGGCAGCAGGCGCTGCTGGCCATCCGGGACGAACTTCTGAAACGAGGAGCCCGGGTAGAGGAACAACCCATCGAGATGACCGACCTGTTCGCACACACCTCCTCCGGCATCCTGCGTAAGGCCAAACAGATCCTCGCCGTGAACCTGCCCGGCTTCGGAGGGCTGGTGGGCCGCGAGATACAGCCTGACCGGCGGCTGGGAAGTGAACTCTCCGATTACGCAAAGAAGTGCGGGGTGGGCGGGATCTTCCACACGGATGAACTGCCGGCCTACGGGATCACCACCGAAGAGATACAGTCTCTGCGGGCGCGGGCGAACGCGGACCCCGCGGATTGTGTGGTGATCGTGGCGGGTTCGCCGGATCAGACCACCTGTGCCCTGCGCCAGGTGATCCGGAGGGCGAAGATGGCACTTCGGGGGGTTCCCGAAGAGACCCGCCGGTTGCTGGAGGGGGGACGGAGCACCGCCTATATGCGCCCCCTCCCAGGGGCAGCCCGTATGTATCCAGAGACGGATGTTCCGCCTCTGACTCTGGATGAGAAGGCCTGGGAGGCCATCCCAATGCCCGAGCTCCTCTCTGAACGCGCGGCGCGCTATGCCGCGGACCTAGGACTGGACCCGGCGGTCGCCCGGCTAGTGGCCTACTCGGACCGGTTCGCGGTATTCGATCAGGCGGTCGCCGCGGGGGTAAAACCCAACCTGGCAGCCCGGACCCTCACCGCCACCCTGCGGGAAGCCCGGCGGGAAGGCGTTCCCGTGGACTCCATCGGGGACGAGGCACTGCTCTCGCTCCTTCGCTCGGTGGAAGCCGGGGCCATCGCCAAGGAGGCACTTCCGGAACTGATCCGCCAGGTCGCCATCGGAACCACCGTTGAGGAGGCGATCCGGCGGTATGCAGCGGCGTCCTTCTCGGTAGGGGATGTAGAGGCTTTGGCGAACCGTATCCTGCAGGAGAGAGCGGACTTCGTTCGCCAGCGCGGGAAGGGAGCCCTGGGCCCGCTGATGGGTGTACTCATGGAGGAGGTACGGGGCCGGGTCGACGGTAAGGTGGTGAATGAGGTCCTGCGCAGGGCGCTCGATCGGTTCCTCCGGGAGGAATGAAGTCCCGGTTCAACCCGGGTCAGGAAGACTCCTGCTCTGTCGACATGTTTATGACCGAATCCGTTCGTAAGTTATAAGGAGTTTTCATATGGGTAAGACAGGCTCGGTAAACTGGATGCAGGTAAAGGGTGTCAAGGCACAGATCCGCCTGGTGCCCGAGAAGGATACGGAAGTCAAGAAGCCGGGCCCCAACCAGCGGTTCAAGGGACACGCGGTCCTGAAGAAACTGGAGCGATATACCCGGGAGGGAGAGTCTCAGGGATCGCGCGGTGGCGGACGAGGAGGACGGGGCGGACGAGGGGCTCGCGGAGGAAGAGGAGCGGGCAAACCGGATCCCCGTTTCCGCCGCCGCATCCGCCGATCTAAGAGCTCCATGCTCGGTTCCAAGCAGAAAGCCAAGAAGTGAGACGGAACCGATCGTTCCACAAACCTTTTTTCTCATCCATCCGTGAAGTATGAGTATGGATACCAAAGAGGCCGTCAAAGCGTACCAGTACGGGGAACGGGCCAAGTCAGAGTTACTGTTGCTTTCCCAGCTCCTCACGGTCGTGTCTGACCTCAAGGGAGCGGAACGAGACGGGGGTAAGCGGATTCTGCTGACCGCCATGGAGGTGGTGCGGACGGAAACCGACTTCGCCTTCCGCTCCACTGGACTTTCTGATTTCCAGAAGGCGGTGGACCGCATTTCCGAGGCGATCAGCCTCGCAGAGAGCGATAAGTTCTACGAGGCAACCCAGCCGGTCGGCATGGCGGTCTCTGCAGCCACCACCGCTGCCCAGAAGGGGTGGCAGGTGCTCAGCGACCATGAACTCCTCTGAATTTCTTCCCTTTCTGACGGCCCGCTCCTCGGTCCGGGAATACCGCGGCGATGGCGTAGAGCCGGAGGACCTGGACTTCCTGCTGGCGTGTGCCAGCACCGCGCCCAGTGCCGGCAATCGGGAGGCCTGGGATGTGATCGCCGTGACCCGCAGCGAAACTCGTGAGGCGCTCTCACGTGCGGCACTGCATCAACGACATGTGACTCAGGCGCCGCTGGTGTTGGTGGTCTGTGCCCGGTATGATCGATCCATGTCCCGGTATGGGGAGCGTGGTACGCTATACGCAATC
>JBAIXL010000202.1:0-9805 GCA_037916685.1 Methanolinea tarda | reverse complement strand
ATTCGGTGGGTTTTTTCTCCGCAGAAGCCTGGGGGGGAGCGACGTTTGACACCAGTATCCGTTTCCTCAACGAAGACCCCTGGGAACGGCTGAACCTGATAAAAGCGGAATTGAAGCACACCCCTGTTCAGATGCTCCTTCGCGGACAGAACCTGGTGGGATACCGTCACTATCCCGACGACGTGGTCGAACGGTTCGTTCAGGCCGCTCATAAGAACGGGGTGGACATCTTCCGCGTCTTTGATGCCCTGAACGACATCCGGAACATGAAGAAATCGATGGAAGTAGTGAAGAAGTGCGGGGCGCACCTCCAGGGGGCGATCTGCTATACCCTCTCTCCGGTCCACAGCACCGCCACATTCCTGCAGATGGCCCGCGAGCTCTATGCCCTGGACTGTGATTCCCTCTGTATCAAGGATATGGCGGGATTGGTCATGCCCGAGGCTGCCCGGGATCTCATCTCCGGCATCAAGGAGGAGATGGACATACTCGTGGATCTGCACAGTCACTGCACCAGCGGTATCGCCCCTATGAGCTACCAGGCGGCGATCGAAGCCGGGGTGGATATTCTGGATACCGCCATGTCGCCGTTCGCCATGGGCACTTCCCAGCCCCCTACGGAGAGCGTGGTGGCCTCGCTGCAGGGGACGCACCGGGATACCGGTATCGACCTGATCGCGCTAAAGAAAGTACGTAATCTGGCCCTGCGGATCCGCAGCCGATATGAACGGATTCTGGATCCGATCTCCGAACGGGTGGACAGCGATGTCCTTCTCTACCAGCTTCCCGGTGGAATGATCTCCAACCTGGTGTCCCAGCTGAAAGAACAGGATGCCCTCAACCGACTGGAGGATGTGTTTGCCGAGATTCCCCGGGTGCGGGCAGATCTCGGATACCCTCCGCTGGTCACCCCTACCAGCCAGATCGTGGGCACCCAGGCGGTCTTCAACGTGCTCGCGAATGGGGACCGGTACAGCCACGTCACCAACGAGGTGCGGGACTATATGCGGGGCCTGTATGGACGGCCCCCGGGTCCGGTGAACGAAGAGATCCGCAAACGGATCATCGGGAACGAGACGGTGGTCACGGTGAGGCCCGCAGACCTTCTTGAACCTCTCTATGAAAAAATGAAAGAAGCGGCAGAGAAAGCCGGACTGGTGGTCAAGGAGGAGGATATCCTCACTTACATCCTCTACCCGGCCATTGCACCCTCGTTCCTGCGCAAGGAGCGGAAGGCCGAAGAAATGCCGTCCGCCGGTGAGGAGAAACGGGCACCGGCGATGGTTCCCAGCTCCATGGAGGTGGAGGTGGATGGGGAACGCTTCAGTGTGCGGATCATCTCGGTGGAAGGCAGTGCGGTCACCGGGGCTCCCCGCCCGGTCGAAAAGCTTCCCCGCGAGGATATGGAAGGCGGGGTCAAGTCCAATATGCAGGGGATGGTCCTCGAGGTGAAGGTGACCCGGGGAGCGAAAGTGGCCAAAGGAGACATCCTGCTGGTAATCGAGGCGATGAAAATGGAGAACCCCATCCAGAGCCCACGGGAGGGGAAGGTGACCGAGGTCTTTGTGGAGCAGGGAGATCTAGTCCAGACCGGGGATGTCCTGTTGGTGATCCAGTGAAATTTTTTGACCGCATTCTGATCGCGAACCGGGGTGAGATCGCGATCCGGGTAATGCGGGCCTGCCGGGAACTCGGGATCGAGACGGTGGCCATCTATTCGGTCCCGGACAAGAACGCCCTGCACGTGAAGTATGCGGACGAGGGATTCTGCGTGGGAGAGGCCCACCCCTCCAAGAGCTACCTGAACATGGACCGCATCCTGGATATCGCCCACAAGGCCGGTGCGGATGCCATCCATCCTGGGTATGGTTTCCTGGCGGAAAACCACGTGTTCTCCAAGAAGGTGCAGGATGAGGGCCTGATCTTTATCGGACCTTCCTGGGATTCCATGCATGCCCTCGGCTCCAAGCTGGAGAGCAAGAGGATGATGAAGGAGGCCGGTGTGCCGGTCCTCCCCTCCTCGGACCATGGGATCACCAGTGTCGAGGAAGGTCAGGAAGTGGCGGAGGAGATCGGCTATCCCGTGATCCTGAAGGCCAGCGCCGGTGGAGGCGGGATCGGGATGCAGATCGCCTCCACGCCTGAGGATATCGAGAAGGCTCTTTTTCCCGCCATGCGCATGGCCGAGTCTGCGTTCGCGGACTCCACGGTGTTCATCGAGAAGTATCTGGTGAAACCCCGCCATATCGAATTTCAGATCCTGGCCGACAACTATGGTCACACCATCCATCTCTTCGACCGGGAGTGCTCTATCCAGCGGCGTCATCAGAAGCTGGTGGAAGAAGCTCCCTGCCCCATCATGACCCCGGAGCTGCGGGAAGAGATGGCCCATTCTGCCGTCACGGTCGCCCGGACCGCCCGTTACTCCAATGCCGGCACGGTGGAGTTCCTCTATTACCGGGGAAAATATTATTTTATGGAGGTAAACGCCCGCCTTCAGGTGGAGCATACCATCACCGAGTTTATCACGGGTATCGATATCGTGAAGCAGCAGATCGCCATCGCGGCAGGAGAACATCTGGGGCTCGACCAGCAGGACGTGAGCATCCGGGGACACGCGATCGAGTGCCGTATCAATGCCGAGGATCCGCTGAATGATTTCAAGGCAGACCCGGGTAAGATTGTCCGATACCGATCTCCCGGTGGACCCGGGATCCGCATCGACAGCGGTATCCACGTAGGGTATGCCATCTCTCCCCATTACGACTCCCTGATCGCCAAACTCTGTGCCTGGGGGATGGACCGCCAGGAGGTCATTCAGAGGATGCGGCGGGCGATCTACGAGTATGTTATCCTGGGGGTCAAGACAACCCTTCCCTTGCATCATGCGATCATGAACAATGAACAGTTCATCCAGGGAGAGACCCACACCCACTTCCTCAAAGAAGAGCATATCATGAAAACGCTAAGTCGGTATGTGATGGAGGAGGAGGTACGGATGCAGACCCTTGCCGCCTCGCTCCGGCAGGGAAAGGAGATGGCCGCGGTGACGGCAGCGGTCAACGTGTATCTCCAGCAGCAGGGCAAACGGCAACCCTGAATCCTTTTTACGACGAATAATCAGAACCTTTATCTCTGCCCGCTGCGTTTTATTTATGCAAATTCGGGCTGCGGTGGCCTAGTTGGTTAGGGCGCCAGACTCATAGGGTTTTGAAGCAAGATAACGAAGCGCCATCATCTGGGATATCTGGAGATCGCGGGTTCGGATCCCGCCCGCAGCACTTCTACGACTGTTTTGTATTCCAGTTTTAAAAGTAAGTCTTTTACGGGGAATTGAACGGGAATCAAATTTTCAGTCATTCCGTTCATTAATGGCCCGGTCTCCACACAGTCCTTGGGTTCCAAATAATTTCGGGCCTTAGACGGGCCGCGGTTTCCATATGAGATGCCGGCAGACCCTGTTTCGGATGCGGTGTGACAAGAGTCCCGATACGTCACCAATCAGGAACCTTTAATACCTGCCTCCCTCAGTCCCGGGCGGGAATCTTCTGGAGGGATTCAGTATGGGTCTGGGAACCGAACAATCGAGCCGGTATGACCTGGTGGTTATCGGTACAGGCAATGCGGGAATGCATATGGCCCTTACCGCCCACCGTGCAGGATGGAGAGTTGCGGTGTCCGATGAACTGCCCTATGGTGGCACGTGTGCGATAAAAGGCTGCATCCCGAAAAAGGTGCTGGTCGGAGCTGCAGAAATCGTGGAGCGGGCGGAGGCGATGCAGAACCGGGGGATCACCGGTACCCCAAGGATCGTCTGGTCCGACCTGATCCGGTTCAAGCGCACCTTTACCGATCCCGTGCCGGCGGCAAGAGAGGAGATCTTCCGCAGGAAAGAGATAGATTCCTTTCACGGGCACACCCGTTTTCTCGGGAAAAACACCCTTCAGGCAGGGAAGACACGATGTACGGCCCGGTTTATTGGAATCGCGACCGGAGCGATCCCCCGGAGCCTGGGTATCCCCGGGGAACCATGGGTGAACTCGAGCGATGAGTTCCTCGCCATGGAATCACTGCCAGAGGACATCGTTTTCATCGGAGGAGGTTTCATCTCCTTTGAACTCGCCTGTGTGGCCGCCACGGCCGGCGCTCACGTCACGATCCTCCACCGAAGCGGGCGGGTCCTGAAAGAGTTCGATCCTTTCCTCGTCGATATGCTGGTCGAAGCGCTGCGGGAGAAGGGAATGGAGATACATACCGACATGCCGGTGGTATCCGTCCAGAAGGGTCCGGATCATCTCCGGGTCCTCGCCGGGAAAGACTCTAAGAAAGTTCTGGAGACCGACATGGTCGTGCACGGGGCGGGAAGAGTACCAAACCTTTCCGGCCTGGATCTGGAGGCCGGGGAAGTCGTGACCGATACCCAGGGGATCGTGATCAACCCGTACCTCCAGTCGGTCTCCAATCCCTCTGTATATGTGGCCGGGGATGCGAACGTGAAAGGCAAACCCCTCTCACCGGTGGCCATTATGGAGGGTCACGCAGCCGCAACCAATATGGTGACCGGCAACACCGTAGCTCCCTCGTATCTGCCGGTCCCCAGCGTCGTGTTTGTATCCCCGTTGCTTGCGTCGGTGGGGTGGCGGGAAGATCAACTGTTGAAGCAGGGGATCACACCGCGGGTATACCGGGCAGAAACTCCAGACTGGTATTCTACCCGCCGGGTAGGTCTCTCCCGATCCGGGTACACGATTCTCACCGAAAAAGAAGGGGGTAAAATCCTGGGAGCCCATCTCCTCGGTTATAACGCGGATGAGGTGATCAATGTGTTTGCTCTCGCCATCAAGCACGGATTGACCCTTCAAGACCTGCAAGAACTGGTGTGGGCATACCCGACGGGTGGATTCGATATAACCCGAATACAACGTGAGTAGGATGATTACCAGGGCGGAATCCGCAGGGGACGGAAGGCCGTAGGGGCGATTTCCGAGATCAAAAAAGAGGACCAGGATCCATTGCGAGTGCACGATAAAAGCGGTTTGGTGACGAACACCTAAGCATTAATCTTCATATTTCCCCTCTGGAGAGTGGTCAGACACTATATTGTTGCATTCTCCTTCCGGGATGACTAGTGAATATTATCGTCCTGTCCATCTCATATTGCCTCACGTGATGGTCAGAACGTATGAAGACTCTTGTTGAGCACGCCGCGGATGGTACAGTACTCGAACCCGTACAGCAGGTTGCAGACATCGAGAGGATCGAGATACCGCTCCTCATGGAGAGAATTGCGCAAGGCAGTATCGTCATCATGAAGAGAGGAACACGTTCCGTGGGCATCGGTAAAGGTCTCACGACAAAGGTGAACGTGAATATCGGAACTTCGACCCAAAAAAGAGATGTAAGGGAAGAGGTGAAGAAGGCACAGATCGCGGAAGCCTACGGAGCGGACACCTTAACCGACCTCTCCATGGGAGGGGACCTTCCTGCAATCCGAAGGACCTTATTTGAACATACCACGCTTCCTTTCACCACCGTTCCTATCTATCAGGCCGCCGCTGAAACCGGGCTGGAAAATCTGGATGAAACGCGTCTCCTTCACGTCCTTCAAGAACAGGCAAAGGAAGGAGTGAGCTCCGTTGTCCTGCATTGCACCTCTCTCGATACGCTTCGGAAACTCCGGAATCACAAGCGAATTATGGGCGTGGTCTCGAAAGGGGGTTCCCTCACGATTGCCTATATGCTCCTCCAACATGCGGAAAATCCCTTTCTGGAGAGATTTTCAGACATCTTAAGAATCCTCAGAAACCATGACATCGTCCTCTCGCTCGGGAACACTATGCGAAGTGGCTGCATTCATGACGTTCGGGACAAAGCCCAGGTGGCGGAGATGCAACAGAATCGAGAATTGGCCGAACAGGCCCATGAAAGAGGGGTTCAGGTCATCATCGAAGGTATCGGCGGACACGTCCACGCAGACAATATACCGAAATATATCCGATCCTATAAGCGTTCGTCGCCGTTTCCTCTGTTCGTTGCGGGCCCTTTACCGACCGATGTCGCCGTGGGATACGACCATATCGCCGGATGCGTGGGTGCGACTCTCGCGAGCGGGGCGGGAGCTGATTATCTCTGTTACATCACCCCCGCGGAGCACCTCGGTCTTCCGGACCCGGACCAGGTCAAAGAAGGACTGGTGGCCTTCAAAATCGCTGCTCATATCGGGGATTCGATGAAATACGGACCCCGGGAGAGAGATAAACAGCTTGCCCAGAAACGTGCCGATCTCGACTGGGAAGGGCAGTTTTCCTATGCGTTGGAGGGCAAAAAAGCCCGGCAAATGGCACCTCGGGAAGGACCCTGTACGATGTGCGGGGATTTCTGCGCCCTTCGAATGATGAAGAGGCTTACCGAACGTCTCTAGGATGGGGAGAGATATCCGTATCCGGTTTGTTACCATGCCTGCAGAGTACACCTCCCCCGGGCGAACCACCATCGGGAGTAAGAGATTTATGGGAGATACAACGAACAGTGGTCGCCGAACGATCCCGGTGATAATCTCCCGCAAATCCAGGCGGGGCATCGCGGGGAGCTCGGCGGATAGCAACCGAACGAGGCGTACCATGCAGGAAATGACCTACCCCCGAAAGACCGGGGAGACCATGATGACCGGGGAAGAGGAGTCCGTTACTCTCACCTGCTACCAGATCGACCTGGGAGAGGAAAGGGCTTCTCAGGAAGACTTGAATCACTACTCCGTTCTGCTGATCTCTCCCGAGGGTGAGTTCTCTCACCATGTGTTCAGCGCCCGGGATGCGGAAGATGTGGGGCATGCCCTGCGGATTCCTCCCGGAACGAGAGTGATCCTCACCCGGATGGCCGATCTGCACATCTGGGACAGTCAGGCACCGGAGACGGAACAGACCCCGGGCGCAGAATCGGCAACCTGAAGAAGAAGGACCACAAAATCCAACTATTTCCTTTTTTGCACCCCAGGATCGCATTCCAGAATATTGGCGGATACGAAGCGCTTCTCCTTTATTTCCTGCAGTGGGCGAATCATTATATTAAGTATATATTAATGCATTAATCCATAATATTGGACAACAATGTATATATGTATACACAACTAAGAAGCTGGGTATGTCAGCAAAATTTGAGTGTAACGAGGAGAGGATGCCGCTGGACTGGTGAGTAACCCGGAGGATTTGACCCTGAATCTGGGACTCCGGGAATACCTTGACGCGGTGGAACACCAGGCAAAGCCCCTGGTCATTCCACTCGGTGCCGAAATACCTCTACCCGGCGTCTCTCCGGTTACGATCTTTTCTCATCTGTTCAAAGACCGGGGGTTCCTGCTGGAGTCCATGGAAGGCAGTGAAAAAATCGCCCGGTATTCTTACCTCGGAGGGGATCCGCCCTTAACCCTCACCTTTGGGTCCCGGATGCACAGCGAGGGTATTGAACCCTATGCCTCTATCGCCCGCGATCCGGAAGGACGCCACGCGGTGGACCAGATCCGATCTCTTCTCCACCGGTTCAATTTCATCAACCTGCGGGCACCCCGCTTTTTCGGTGGAATGGTGGGGTACTTTTCGTATGATCTCGTGTTTGCGCTCTACAAAGGGATTCTGGAAAGCCGGAAAGATCCCTCCCCATACCCCGATGCCGAGTTCATGCTGGTAAAGGATTGTGTCGTGCTGGATCATGTCGCCCGGAGGATGTTTCTCTTCAGTAGCCCGCTTCTCCTGTATGACAGCGAACCCGAAACCGAATATGAAGCGAGCCGGGAGAGGATCTACCGTGTCGCGGAGCGGATACGAACCCTGCAGGACCCGGAGAACCTTCCGCTGCACACCGCCTCCTGTTCATCTCCGGTGTATACCTCCAACCTTTCCCGTGAGGAGTTCTGTCATGCGGTCCGTCGGGTGCAGGAATACATCCGTGCCGGAGACCTTTATCAGGGAGTGCTCTCGAGAAGGATTGACTTTACACCAGAAGGGGATCCCTTCGCCGTCTATCGCGCCCTGCGAGAGATCAACCCCAGCCCCTATCTGTACTACCTCAACTTCGGTGAGCGGAAAGTGATCGGGGCCAGTCCGGAGATGCTGGTGCGAGTGGAACGGAGGCGAATCACCACGGTCCCCATCGCCGGCACCCGTCCGAGAGGGAATAACCCGGAAGAGGAGGAGCGCCTGGGCCGGGAGCTCCGGTCCGACGAGAAGGAGCGTGCCGAACACACGATGCTCGTCGATCTCGCCCGAAACGACGTAGGACGCATCGCGAAATTCCACTCCATCCGGGTGAAAGACTTCATGACTCTGGAAAGGTTTTCCCATGTCCAGCACCTCGTATCCACGGTCGAGGGCACCCTTCGCGATGATTTGGATGCCTGTGATGCCCTGATCTCCTGTTTCCCTGCCGGGACGGTGTCTGGGGCTCCCAAGGTGCGGGCCATGGAGATCATCGACGAACTGGAGCCCGACCGGAGGGGGCTGTATGCGGGTGCGGTGGGATATGTGGGATTTGACCGCAATCTGGAATGTGCGATCACCATTCGCACCATTCTCTTCGATCGTCACCGGGCCTCGATCCAGGTCGGAGCCGGCATCGTGGCGGATTCCGTACCCGAACGGGAGTTTCAGGAGACGGAAAGCAAAGCCCAGGCCATGCTTCGGGCGGTCGAACGGGCGGGTGAGTTCTCATGAAAGTCCTGATTGTCGATTGCTACGACAGCTTTACCTTCAACCTGTACCAGCAGGTAGGGTGTCTGGGGGGAACGCCGATCGTCATCCCCTGCGATACCCCGTTCTCCCGTGCACGGGACATCGACTGCGAGCGGATTATCCTGTCTCCCGGTCCGGGCCGCCCGGAGGACTCCGGCGTCTGCCTGGACATCCTCTCCACCCTGAGCCGTCACATCCCGACCCTCGGGGTCTGCCTCGGCCACCAGGCGATCTGCCACACCTATGGTGGTACGGTTGTGCGAGCAGACCATCTGATGCATGGTAAGGTCTCCTGCATCCTCCACGAAGGGACCGGGCTCTATTCCGGTCTGGACAATCCCTTTCCTGCCACCCGCTACCATTCCCTGATTGCCGACGAGGCAAGCCTTCCCTACGATCTGGAGGTGACCGCCCGCAGCAGCGAGGAGGGATACGTAATGGGGGTGCGCCACCGCATCTATCCGATTCTGGGGATCCAGTTCCATCCGGAGAGCGTGCTCACTCCTCAGGGTGATCATCTGATGGAAAATTTCCTCAACCGGGGGGCAGCGGCATGATCCGCAGCGCCATCGAGAAGGTGATCGACCGGAACCATCTCACCTTCGACGAATCCCGGGCGGTGATGGGGGAGATTATGGACGGGGGAGCCACCGCAAGCCAGGTCGGAAGTCTGCTTTCCGCCCTCCGCATGAAGGAGGAGAGCATCACCGAGCTCGCCGGGTTCGCGGACGCGATGCGGGCTCATGCCGTTCAAATTCATCCGACCGTGAGGGGGGTGCTGGTAGACACCTGCGGAACCGGAGGGGACGGGTCTTCCACCTTCAACATCAGCACCGCGGCCGCGTTTGTCGCGGCCGGTGCCGGGGTTCCGGTTGTCAAGCACGGGAACCGCAGTGTGAGCAGTCGGTGTGGATCTGCGGATGTGCTGGAGGCTCTGGGTATACGGGTGGATCTAGATCCCGAGACCTCGTGCCGCATGCTTGCCCGGCACGGCATCACCTTTCTCTTCGCGCCCCAGTATCATCCAGCCATGCGCCATGTCATGGGGACGCGCCGGGAACTGGGGATACGCACCGTCTTCA
>JBAIXL010000201.1:0-12737 GCA_037916685.1 Methanolinea tarda | reverse complement strand
GCCCCATGTGGAATCCCGCGTCCTCTCCAACGGAGAACATCTGTTTATGTTTTATGTGGAGCTGTTTGCCCACATGTTCACGTTTCCACCTCCTGGAAAAACCTCCGGTGAGGTCCATGATCGACTCTGTCAGTCCCATGCAGGCATGCCGGTGGTGAGCATCGGGGTGGGACCGGATTTTGCGGTCCTGAGGTCACGGGGGGTGCTGATGAACATCCCCCGCATGGTGCGAGAGCTGCACGAGGAGATATCCGGTGGAGGGGTGAGTGGAGGGGGGCATCTGGTCGTGGGGAGCATCAAGTTCGTGGAAGGGATGCGCACGCCGGTGATTGAAGGCCTGATCCAGAAGATATCCCTGGCGGCGATCGAGGCGAAGAAACGCTAGGCCCTGCGGTCATGACATGTCTGATCGAGAAGAAATCCGCACACAGCGCATGGAAGATCGGGTCTACGCGGTCTCGCATCCGGGGGGACGAGACCATAACGAGGATGACTTCCTGGCCACACGCTGGGATCACGGCTGGATTCTGGCGGTTGCGGATGGACTGGGGGGACACCGTGCCGGAGAGGTTGCCTCCCACTGCGCGATACGGTCTCTGGTGTCTTCCCTCTCCATGTTTGAGAAGAAACCTTCAGAGGATCTCCTTCGCGGAATGTTTCAGCGGGCACACGATGCGATACGGGAGCGGGCGAAGGGGTCATGGGCCGGTATGGGGACTACCCTGGTCGCCGCCTGTATCACGGGACGGGAAGCGATCATCGCCCATACCGGCGACAGCCGCGCATACGTGATCCGGGACCGGATTCTATTTCGTACCCAGGATCATTCCGTGGTCCAGGATCTGATCGACGGAGGGATCCTAACCGAGGAAGAAGCTCGCCACCATCCGATGAGAAATATGCTCACCGCGGCCCTGGGTATCGATTTCTCCGTTCGCGCAGAAACGATCGGCCTGGTCAGCGGGGACCTGGTGCTCTGTGCGAGTGACGGTTTCTATGAATATGTATCGGAAGCGGATCTGGTACACGCCCTGCGTACCGTGCCTTTCTCGGAATGCGGGGAGGTGCTGCTCGCGCAGGCGCTGGAACACACCACCGACAATGTTACGTTCGTGCTCTACCGGGCACCATAGAAAGATATAAAATCTTATATCGCCTCCAAACGAATTACTACGTCACAGGGGGATGGGGTTGTCCGTTCGAGACCAGATAAGAAAGAAATACAGTGATACCCAGCAGAGGATCCTGCTCTACCTGATCACCGGCCTGGGCAGAGGTAAGCATTATTTTAAGGCAAAATACATCGCCAAAGACCTGGGCCTCTCCGCAAAAGAGGTGGGAACCAACCTTCGCATCCTTGTCGAAATCTGTGATGAAGTGAAGATCGTCCCCTGGAGCTACTCCAACAGCACCACCTGGATGGTCAGTCCGAAAGCCTTATAGGTCCTCTTTCCCATTCGTTTTCTGCATGGCAAAGAAGGTAGAGTTCACGGCTGAGCTGGAATTTATCGGTCATGTGAACGAGTTCAAGGACTGCCTCATGGCGCAGGACCAAACGCACGATCGCCCCGATACCCTCTGGTTCAATATCGATGCGCTGAAGGGTCATGGGTTCGCGCCAGGAGACCGCGTGCGGGTAACCATAGAAAAGATTGGATGACTGCCGTTGAGGGGCAGCGTATCCACCCATTAGGATAGTCCCCGACGGCAATTTTTTGATGAATGTTTTGTTGGAACATCGGATTCCTATCACGATATCGGGAAGGCGAGAGGTTCTCCTGTGCTCACCCGACGCGATAAAGACATGGTGTCATCGGGCTCGCGGGAGAAGTCTCGTGGCAAGAAGGGGACTACACCGCTTCTTCTTTCTTATTGAATTTTTCCAGAAAATCCTTCGTTGGAGATAATCGCGTTTCAGAAAGTTGATGCATCCCCGCCGGAAAATCCTGTTCAGCATGCATCCCCGCCTGCCCCCGTCGAGGCAATTGAAGATCGTGGTACTGGGTCCGTACCATGCGGGAAAATCCAGTTTCATACGGAGCATCGATTCGGAGGCCCGTCACACCGAAGCCCGGACTCAGGACGGAGGCCATACCACGGTCGCCCTCGACTTTGGTCGCACCTTTATCAAGGGAAAGAAGATCTACCTGTATGGAACCCCCGGGCAGGAGCGATTTGAATTTGTGCGGGAGCTGATCATGAGGGGTATTGACGGTGCGCTTCTGCTGGTGGATGCCACGCGGGGGGTGCACTCCATGCATGCCCGGATACGAGATGAGCTGCAGGAGAGGGGTGTTCCGGTGGCATTCCTGATCAATATGTTTGACCGATCCGGGGATCTTCCCACCATACGGTCCGGACTGACCGGTGAGTCTGTGCATGAGATCTCGGCCCTGGACCCGGTCTCGAGCCGACAGGCCCTGGAGGCATTTGTCCAGAAGATCTCTGAATCCGATTCCTCTCCCCGTCACTGATGCGAATCATGGACGGTATTCGGCAGAGAAGATGTGAGTGGATGCTCGTTCGGAGCGGGCAGATACAAATTCGCATGGTTTAAGTCCTTGCGCTTGGAACATTTGCACAATGGCCACCAGAGGTTACATAATCCTCGGTATCCTTCTGTGCGTCTTCGGGATTACCGCAGGATGCATGACCGCCTCAATAGGAGAGGTATCGTACCGGCCGAACAGCCTGTACATCAGTGCCACCAATCAGGACCCCTCTGTCCAGGGAGTTCTCCAGGTGACGATATTCCGTGTAGAAAATCTGGAGCAGTCGGAGATCTTCCGGCAGGCGGAATTTATCCAGTTCGAATCGGGAACCCACGAATACCAGATGCCGGTCTCTCTGAATCCGGGGACCTATAAGGTCTATATCTATATCACGGTGAATGGGGACAGCAAGGCCCGCGTGATCCGGGATATCGTGGTGTAATGCCCGTTGCCGCCCGGGCCCATCGGAATCCGGGAGCTGCCCCTGAACTCTCCTTTTTTAACGCCGATCTGTACAATCCCTGCACGGGTGACTGGGACGATACCTCGTTTTCGATAGGCGGAGGCCGCATCTGCACCCTGGGAGCACCGCCGGATCGCGATGGAGTGGATCTGAAGGGTGCCCGGGTCATCCCGGGTCTGATCGATGCCCACGTGCATGTGGAAAGCTCCCTTCTTACCCCCGCAGAATTCGGTCGGCTGGTTCTGCGACACGGGGTCACCACCGTCGTGGCCGATCCCCATGAGATCGCCAATGTGCTGGGGACAAACGGCATCCGGTACATGCTGATCCAGGAGGAGAACACTCCCCTGGACATCTTCTTCATGCTTCCCTCCTGTGTTCCGGCATCCCCCGCAGATTTAGGTGGGGCCACCCTCTCCGCGGAGGATCTGGTTCCCTTTCTTCCGCATGAGAAGGTGCTCGGTCTGGGAGAAGTGATGGACGTGGGGGCAGTTCTTTCGGGGGATACCGAGATGAAGGAGAAACTGCGGCTCACCTGTCTCATTGACGGTCATGCGCCCGGTCTCTCCGGCGTCTCTCTGGATCAGTATATCGGATCCGGCATACAGAGCGACCACGAATGTACCCAAATCGAAGAAGCGAGGGAGAAGCTGGAGAAAGGGATGTACATCATGATCCGGGAAGGATCCACGGAGCAGAACCTGGCGGAACTCATTCCCCTGGCAAACCTCCGCACGCTTCCCCGGCTCAGCTTCGCCACGGATGACCGGCACGCCCGTACTCTTTCGCACGAGGGCTCGATCGACGACTGTATCCGGAAAGCCCTGTCGGCCGGGGTCGAACTCGAAATGGCATTGCGGATGGCCACCCTGTCCCCCTGCGAACGGTTCGGCCTCCTTGACCGGGGCATGCTCACCCCCGGCAAACTTGCCGACTTCTGTATCCTTGAACGGGACGATCCCTTCCGGGTGGCAAGGACCTTTAAACGGGGAGTCGAGGTGAGCCGGTTACCCTATCGCAGATCCGCGGTAGTCGGTCATCCCGTATGGGCACCCGCTCCCGATGAGTATGCATTCCGGTTGTCCGGGGCAGGGACTGCGCGGGTCATGCGGCTGCAGCCCGGACAGATCCTGACCCGCACCGAATCGGTGGCAGTAGAGGGAGATAGAATTCCCGACCTCGATCGGGACATTCTTATTTTGGTGGTCTGCAGCCGGTACCGGCCGGGCCGGTATGGGGTGGGATTGGTGCAGGGCTTCGGATTGCAGGAAGGAGCCCTCGCGGGCAGCGTGGCCCACGATGCACATAATGTGGTCGCAGTGGGAGCGGACTGGCGGTCCTTGAAAATGTCCCTGGAAGCGGTGATCTCGCGCAAGGGAGGAATGGCCGCAGTCTCGGGTGGGAACACCCGGTTCTTGCCGCTCGATTGTGCCGGATTGATGTCTTCTGCTCCTTTCGAAGAGGTGGTGGAGAATCTCCACGAGCTGGACGATCAGGTGGAGCGGATGGGGGGAATCGAACACGCGTTTATGTATCTTTCTTTTTTGACCCTCACGGTAATTCCCGAACTCCGTCTCACTGAGAAGGGACTCTTTGACGTTGCCTCCCGCACATGGGTACCGCTCTTCATCTCATAAGTCCCATCATCGGTCGGGGGCAGGACATATGCCACATTCTGTCCCCTCTGTTGCGGGAGACGGATTCCCTTTTTAATGCGTGAGGGTAGGAAGGTGATTCTGCCGGCGTCGGACAATGGACTGCAGATAGACGCCTATAAACGCACAGATCAGCCCACCGACCAGGGAGAACGCGAGATACGGGATCCCGCTCCCCGGGGTCTGGGGGAAATCCGGAATCTCACTGATGGAAAGCGTATAGACACTGGCCCCGAAGGCCACGATTCCAATAGCACCGATGAAGAAGGGGAGGACGATCACTCGGCCCAGGCTCTCCGGTTCGTTGAAATAGGCATCGATAATCTTACCGGTGGTGAGGATCAAACCTGCGAGCACCAGCCAGCCGGCCGATCCGTAAATGAAGGTCACCGTGATGAGGAATATGCCCAGACTCTCCTGCGTGGGGTAGTACACCAGCACCCGGGCCAGTCCAGTCATCACCCCGATGATGCCAAACAGGATGGTGACGATGTAGGTCACGAACGAGAACCGCCCGTGTGTGAGAGAGAACTGCAGGGATCCATAGAAATAGCGAATGGTTTCATCCACTCCGAATCCCTTGAACAGGAAATATACTCCCACAATCCCGAACACGATGATCGTGGCCCCCTCGGGATATCCCATCAGGTAGGCAATGGCGTAGAGGAGCATCGCCATCCCCAGGGGAACCAGAGTGACCCGTGCGATTTTGGGATCCTCAAACAGTTTCCGGATGATGTAGTAGGTACTCTCCAGGTTCGGGATCTGGGTGACCACCACCCGGCGGACATTGCTCACTTTGATCCGGGACTGGATCAGGGGTAGCACATACTCGTCTTCCACGCCATCGGTCACCAGGATACAGGAGGTCGCACCGGTGATTTTTACCACCTTGTCGAGATCTGCGGCGATCTTTCTGTCCCCATTCAGCATGTCCTCGTGGCTGCCGGAGAGGACTGCGATCTCCACACTCTCTCCGCGGGTTTTCAGCTCATCATACATCTTGATGGCCTGGAAGATGGCGTTCAGATCGGAGTCTTCGGGATCGACCAGAGCCAGCGTATTCGCCGCCTGGAGACAATCGGATCTTCCGATCAGGGGACTCTGGATGTGACCTTTAAATCCGATATCGTCATCCCTGTCCACCGAAAGGATGAGCGTCATCCCGTCCATCATAGAAAACCTGAGAATTCTCTGCTATAGTATAGTTGCAGGGATTATCTTAAAAATGTGTTAGATGAGTTTGGAGCGCTGAAGGAGCAATATATCGTCTGTGGTGAGCTTTTCTCCATCACGGAACTGCTTGAAGATCCGTTCTGCTTCTTTCCGCACCGCTTTCTGTTCCTTGGTGATCTTCGCCTTCTTCGTCTTCTTTCGCAGGCCGCTGATTACCTTGTCATAATCCCGCAGTTCCTTCTGGCACTGGATAAAGTACCGGTGTTCGGCGTCCGCTGCCTCCTGTGCCTCAACGAATTTCTTGTGCATCTCGTCGGCTTCTTCGCGGGACTGGTCGGCCTTGCGGTAGAGATCCACCATCTGGTCATGGTGGTTCTGGGCAAGCTCGGCGAGCTCGGTCACTTTGGCGTGCAGATCGGAAGCCGTCTTGCGGAAGTCCTTGGCCTGGGTGAGTTTGGATTTGACCTCCTTGTTCTGTTCCAGTTCGGCTTCCTGTTCACGGACGGATTCCTTCATCTGTTTGATCTTCTCGATCAGTTCCCGTTCCTGGTCGACGGTGAACACTTCCGTCTGCTGCTTGAAGTCCAGATATTCGATCTGTTTCTGAAGTTCCTTAATGCCGCGGGATTTGATGTTTCCATGCTGCTTCTTGAAGGTCTCTACGTTCTCGAACAGCACGTTGGCCTGGCTGTTCAGGTCATTGCGCTGTTCTTTCAGTGTCTGGACCTCCACATTGATCTTGTCCCGCTCCTCCTTGTGCTTCTTGGCCTCTTCCACATGTTCCCGAGTCTGATTGTTCAGGGTGTTGCGGTCAGCGGCAAATTTGCTTGCCTGGGCATTCAGCTCATTCCGACGGGTTTTATGTTGTTCCGATTCTTCCAGAATTTTTTTCCGTTTCTCTATTAGCTCGTTCAGCATACGGTACCAATCCTCATCTGTCTCCCCGCCGGATGTTCGTACCAGATGAAAACAACCCCTCACGGGCAGATGGCATCTTCGATGGGCGGAAGGGATTCCGAGAAGAGATATCAATCGGGATTGTTTTCCTGCAGCGGTGCGTGTTCATCAACTCCGTACGGTGAAGGCATATGACACCTTCACATACCGGCCCTCGAAAGAGGTTGGGTGACAGTTTGTCTCATATTTAGAGGTCATCAGAAATCATAAGGATTTCGCCGTTGCCCGCAGGCAGGATACGATTTTAGACATGGAGGTGAGCGATCACGCCCTCGAATGAACAGGAACGCGTGGCAGGTTCGAACGGATAGGGTTGAGCCCCAGAAAGATGAAAGAAAAAAGTGGATTTAAAGGATGGTATCGATCAGACTGCCACTGCGTGCATCCGGAGCGGTTCTCTTGGGAGCCACCGGCGCACGGTTCTCGACTTTCCGAGCCTCGGTGTGTCCACCACCCAGGATCTGAGCACTCCGCACTCCGGTCATGATGGCGAGCACCCGCACCTTGCCTTCAAATTCGTTCTTGATGCGGGCACCCCAGATCACGTCGGCGTGGGGATCGAGTTCATAGGTAAGGGAGCTCGCGATCTCTTCGGCATCCTGTAAGGTGAGATCGTTACCTCCGCTGATGTGGATCAGGCTGCCGGTAGCGCCCCGGTAGTCGATGTCCAGCAGGGGATGATTGAGGCATTCGTGCACGACGCTCTCTGCCTTGTTCTGCTGTTTGCTCTCCCCGACCAGCATGACCGCTACACCGCCCTTGCTCATGATCGCCCGGACGTCGGCATAATCCAGCTGAATCAATGAAGGTTCGGTGATGGTTTCGCTGATTCCCTTAACGGTTTCGGCAATCAACTGGTCCATGACCGAGAAGGCCTGTCCGATGGGAAGATTGGGTACGTAACTGAGTAGCCGGTTGTTATCCAGGACGATAACCGAGTCTGCGGCATGTGAGAGTGATTCGAGACCTTCTTCTGCCTTCAGTAACCGGGCCTTTTCAACCTGGAAGGGGTAACTGACCATCCCGACCACGATGGCTCCGGAATCCTTGGCGATCTGGGCTACCACCGGTGCCGACCCGGTACCGGTACCGCCACCCATACCGGCGGTAATAAAGACGAGATCCGCTCCGTCCAGAAGGCTCTCCAGAGTCGGACGGGCCATCTCAGCGGCACGTTTTCCAATATCAGGATATCCGCCCGCACCCAGTCCCTTTGTCAGGGATTTACCGATCAGAACCCGCTTGTCGGCCTGGATCATATCGAGATGCTGTTTATCGGTGTTGATCGCGATGGTCTCTGCACCGGTAATTCCCATGTGGTACAGACGGTTGATGGTGTTGTTCCCGGCACCACCGCAACCCACAATTACAATCCTCGGGTTTCCGAGGAAGTCGTCGTCTCCTTCGATTGGTTTAACAGGTTTTTCAATTTCTGCATTTTTAACGGCTTCATCAATGATGCTTTGCATACGTACCCTCCTACACGTTGAGAGAGACGGTTTCTCTCTCTTTTAAGATCTGGTTTGCATGCTTCTGGATCAGCTCCCGGACTGCGTATCGCACTGCTTCCGATACGGTGGGAAACTCTCCGGCCTCCACCAGTTTCTCCAGCATATCTGCCTGCTGACGTGGCAATCTGATTGTGATGCGCTCCATTTTTTTTCCACTGATATCAGACATTTGTCTGTCAATTGTACGACAATTGTCATACACTTGACATCTTTCTATCTGACATATCAGATAAATGTAGAAATATGATTGTTGTTATAAAAACCTTCTTATTTAAGATTGAAATCGGTCACAATCATTTTATTTCGCGCCGATCCACCTAAGGGACGAGAGGTTCATCCGCGTGGTGGAATCAACGCCGGAAAAGGTCATTCATGGAGGAACCCGCAAATATCTGGAAGAAAAATACCACACTCCTTTTATCGATTTCAGTGCCAGTGTAAACCCGTTCCCACCCGATATCCGTTGGTCACCGGATTCGATCTCTCTGGAATCCTATCCGGACGACACGTATTTCCGTCTCAAGGAGACCATCGGCGGGATTTTCCACCGAAAACCAGAGGAGATCGCGGTGGGGAACGGATCCATCGAACTCATCCGTGCATTCTGCAGGGCGGTACTGAAACCGGGAGACCGGGTGGCGATCGATTCACCCACCTTCGGGGAATACCGGTATTCTGCCCTCCTTGCCGGCGCCACCACCGCTCCGGTAACCTCTCCGGCGAAGGTGCGATTCCTCTGTAATCCGAATAATCCGACCGGCCGGCTCCTGTCCCGCTCGACCGTGCAAAAGATGCTGGACGGCATTTCGGCCGGAGGTTTCCTGTTTTTGGACGAGGCCTTCATCGAGCTCTCGGATCCCGCGCAAAGTCTGGCCGAAACAGAATCTCCGGAGTTGTTTGTGGCGCGGTCCCTGACTAAATCCTTCGCGGTACCGGGAATCCGGTTCGGATATGGATTTGGTTCTCCGGAACTGGTGGAGAGGATGGAAGCGATCCGTCTCCCCTGGAGCGTAAACTCCTATGCGGAAGCCTTTGCATTCCAGGCATTCCGCTTCCTGGATCTCCTGCAGGACTCCAGAATGGCGATATCCCAGGAACGGTCGTGGCTCCAGTCACGCTTCCATGAGATGAACCTCGTTGTGGATCCCAGCCAGGCGAACTTTTTGCTGCTGCATCTTCCCCTCCCGGCTCCGGAAATGGCAGCCTGTCTGCTCGCACGAGGGATCCTGGTCCGGGATTGCTCCTCATTCGGCCTTCCGGATGCTATCCGCGTGGCCGTTCGCACCCGGGAAGAAAACCGGATTCTAGTCGAGGCCGTGTCGTCATGCTTGCCCTGATCATGGGGGGCGGGGAAGGAACGCGCCTGGACCTGGGGGAAAAACCGCTGGTCCTGCTGAAGGGAAAGCCCATGCTTTCTTCGGTGATCGATGCATTCGAGCAGGCCGGAAATGAAGTGGTGGTGGTGCTCACCCCGAGGACCCCCTACACCGCGAACTGGTGCCGGGTCCATGGGATCTCCTACCTGATGACGGGCGGAAACGGCTATGTTTCTGATTTGGTGGAGGCCGTCTGCGAACTTGAGGAACAAAACCCGCTCTTCACCGCGGTATCGGACCTGCCCTGCCTGCGCCCCTCCACCGTGCATCGGATCCGCGTATATTATGAACAGGCCGCCCGGCCTGCATGTTCCACATGGGTGCCCGCACGAATTCTTCGAGAGAGAGGAATATCGTGTGATTATATGGACTCTGTCGACGGCGTCGAAGCAGTTCCTGCGGGGGTCAATATCCTCCTGGGAAGCCGGATTCGGGAAGAGCAGGAAGAGAGCCGGCTCCTGCTTTCCCAGCTTGATCTGGCACTCCATGTCAACACCCGCTCCGATCTTGATCTGGCCCGCACGCTCTGCCGGGAGATTCCTGTGGAGTGATCGGGCTTCCAAAATTCAAAATTCTGAGCGGAAAATCAAAAAAAAGGAGAATTCGGGCGAAGTCATATAAACGTTCACCGCCGATCATATGGTATTATGCAGGTATCCCATGAGATAGAATTGGAGGGCCATATCATCGATTCCGGGATTATGACCCGGATCTTCGACAAAATAATGGATATGGAGGGAAATTTTGAAATCCTCGAATTCGAAGTGGGAAAAAAGAAGACCGATCCCAGCTATGCCCACCTGCGGGTATGTGCCGATCAGGATCGCACCCTGTCCCTCATCCTGACCGAACTGTACCGCCTGGGAGCAAGAGATCTGGAGATCGCCGATGTCCATCTCTGCCCCGCGGAGGCAGACCGGGTGGTGCCGAAGGGCTTCTATTCCACCACCAACCACTCTACCTTTGTCAAATTCGAAGGTTCCTGGATCCCGGTGGAGGAGATGAAGATGGACTCTCTGATCGTGGTCGATCCCTGTCCGCCCCGTGCGTTCTGCCGGACTCTCTCCAAGATCTGCCGGGGAGACCTGGTGGTCATCGGGGAGACGGGGGTGCGGGTGGTTCCCCCGGAGCGGCCTCGAGAGCAGAGTACGTTTGAATTCATGCACGGGACCGTCTCCTCGGAACGGCCCAGTGAAACCCTCATCGCCCAGATCGCCCGGGAGATCGTGGATCTCAAGCGCCAGGGTGGTAAGATCGCCCTGGTGGGAGGGCCGGCCATCATTCATACGGGGGCATCCGATGCGGTGGCCGATATCATCCGGAAGGGATATATCGATGTTCTGTTTGCGGGAAATGCGCTCGCTACCCATGACATCGAATATAACCTGCTGGGTACCTCCCTGGGTATGGACATCGCGACCGGGAAGCCGGTGAGTGGGGGACATCGGCACCATATCATCGCGATCAGCGAGGTGATGCGGGCAGGTTCCATACGGAATGCCGTGGAACAGGGGCTCCTCACCGGTGGAATCATGTACGAGTGTGTGACGCGGGGAGTTCCTTTTGTCCTCTCCGGCTCGATCCGGGATGACGGTCCTCTTCCCGATGTGATCACCGATTCCATGCAGGCACAGGACGCGATGCGGTATCATCTGAAAGGGTGTGGAATGGTACTGATGGTCGCGACCCTCCTCCATTCCATCGCGGTAGGCAACTGTCTGCCTTCCTTCGTGAAGACCATCTGCGTGGATATCAATCCTTCGGCGGTGACCAAGTTGATGGACCGGGGAACCATGCAGGCGATCGGCGTGGTAAGCGACGCCGGTGCCTTCTTCCCCCTGCTGGCCAAGCAGCTGGAGATCCAGTCCCACCTTCTTTAACGGGTGAGAGGAAGGCAGAAGGGCATCTCGTTCTCCCGAACAAACCTCCATTCCTCTTTACAATCACAATCCATTCGCAGAAGGGCTTCAATCAGGCTGCGATCACCATTGAGAGAGTACGCACGTATCCCTTCTACCAGCTCGTGGTCACAGATCCCGCAGTTATGTGGTCCCCGACGCGTTCCGCCTCCGACCGGATCGCAGGTGATAGGCGGATCCACCGCGGCCAGAACGGTCAGCACACTCCAGAGATAGGGGGGGCGGTAGGCCCCCGCACGCCAGAACCATTCTACCGGTGTGGACCGCTGCACCGTGCACACGTTCATGGAGATGAGGTCAGACCATGTACGGGATTCCTGTACCGAGGTGATCATATCCTGGATCGCTTCCTGTTCGGTGAGGAACGGAGGTTTCATCAGCAGATACGTTTTTACTCCGGCTCCCGCACGGTGTGCCTTCTGCGCCCCGGCCACGAAGTCTCCCCAGCTCAGCCCCTTCCGGATGCATTTCTCCCGTATGAGATCGCTGGAAGTCTCAAGACCCATGGCCAGGTAGAGAGGGATCTCTGCGGATTCCCCCACCGTTTCACGGAGGGTGGATACCCAATCCTCGTCGATAAATTCCGGCCGGGTCTCCAGAATCAACACCTTTCCCCGAAATACCTCAGCGATGTACTGTTGCGTCTGCACAGGCACCTCCCGAGAATCGAGAAAGCTCCCCGATGTGAAGATCTTTACCAGAGAAACATCGTCCAGACGGTACTCTCGTTCTACCCAGGCGATCTGAGCCCGTATCCGTCGATCCAGGAATCCGGGATCGGTCTCCTGGTACCGTACATGGGTATACCCGCACATCAGGCAGGATCCCCAGGAGCAGCCTCCGGTACGGAGTATGATCGTGAGAGACTTCCGCTGCAGGCCGTTCAGCGTATCGGTTCCTGCCCAGCAGGCGGCAGGTTTCTCATATTCTTCAAATACCATCAGTCGCATATCTTATTGATACTATGATTATGAAAAAGGTCGCCCTGTTCATGCTCTGCAGCATAATCCTGATCGGCGGGGCCAGTGCCTACATCATCACCCTCTCCGCACCCAAGACCATCAACGCGGGTGAAACACTGGAGGTAAACGGAACCAGCTCTCTGCCGGCAGGATTCTCCACGGAAGTGACTCTGTCTCAGGTCGGTTCTTCGGTCATTCTGGATCGGAAACAGATTACCATCCAGGC
>JBAIXL010000200.1:0-5958 GCA_037916685.1 Methanolinea tarda | reverse complement strand
TCGCCATGGGAGCGGCTCTGGCCACTGTGACCAGCACCGGAATCCAGGCGACCGATGCAGCCTTACGGTACGGGACAGCGAGTGCCGGGTTCTCCCAGCTCATTCTGGGTGCGACTTTCCCCGTGGGACTGATCATCATCGTGCTCACTGGCGCCGAGCTGTTCACCGGTGACGCGATGCTTGCCCCGATGGCCGCATTTATCCACAAGATCAGCTGGGGAGCGGTTATCAACCTGTGGATCTGGGTATATATCGGAAACCTCATTGGTTCGCTCTGGTTTGCGTACATCATGGCCTATGGTCCCCTTAGCTCGTGGAATGCAGCAGGAGTTGCCACGGTTACAGCATTTGGATCTCGGGCCATCGCAATAGGTGGAGCCAAAGTGGCGTATGTCGGGGCGGCCGGAATGTGGTCGGCCTTCTTGAAAGGCATTGCCTGTAACTGGCTCGTCAACCTCGCCGTTCTGCTGGGTATTTGTGCCGATGATCTGATCGGCAAGTTCTTCGGAATTTGGTTCCCGATCATGGCCTTCGTTGCATCCGGGTTTGAGCACTCGGTCGCGAACATGTACTTTATACCGGCAGGCATTATGACGCAGGGCTTCGTCACTGACCCAGCCGCAATCAACGCGAACTTGAACTGGGTAACCATGTGGACCAGCAACCTCATCATCGTAACCATCGGTAACATCGTGGGAGCGATGATCTTCGTTGCCGCCCTCTACTGGGTTGCCTTCAGGAAAGAGATCGCCGCGCTGAAGTAGACGCCCTGATGAAGATCAGAAATATCGATGTGAGGATCGGCCTTCCCGCAATTATTGCGGTGGTGATCTTCGCCATACTCCTCATTTTTTCTTATTTCATTTCCCGGGACAACGCGATTCTCTACTGGGGCATTCCTACTCTGATACTTCTGCTCATCATTCCCATCGCCCTGAACTATATGAGTCAACGTTCCTATGCAGATGTCCTGCCCGAGTATGAACGGGAAGCGAAAATCGTGCGGATCAAAGCGATCAACCCCAGTATGATCGGTGATATCGTCCGTTTCCAGGGCGTGGTGGAACGGGTGTACTTCCGGTACCTGAACCGTCCTCAATATCTCGTAGGTGACAAAACAGGAGAAATCTCGGTCAAGATGTTCACCTCCCCCACTGAAGACGTTCGTGTAAACGATGTGGTGGAAGTGGTGGGTTCGGTGATCAAGCGATACGTGGTGACGGGGGACCCAGTGATCAACTGCGTGTCTATCAAAAAAATCAGCAAGAAAGCGGAAGAAAAAAAGAAACAAAAACAGTGATCTTTTCTCACCTTCTTACTGGACGGATTTTGGCGACAACAAAACAGCCGGGTATTACCTCATCCGGTAAATGAATAATCGTTAAGTGATCACAAATTCTTGGATAACCGGCGCACTTGAAAATATATGAAAATCGATCGTACGCATGTCCTTTGGAAAAAGGATCCATTATTCCATGAACATTCCGAGGAATAACCCCGAACATATAATATTACGTTTCTTTGCACATCGCCTCCCCTTGGATATTCTGGGGGTGGAATATGTCACGAGTCCAAAAAAGATCTAAAGAAGGAGACGAATCTCCTTAAAATTCGTCATCTAAACCCTCCCCGATCCGCGATTTCCTCTCCTGGTTCAGGGTCTGAATATAGGTATCGAAATGATGAATGCGGGTACTTACCGGGAAGGGTATACCGAGCGTGCTGATGATCGCCTCTCCCCGATCCAGAGTCTGAATCTCCGTATCCATACGGGAAAGATCCTGTTTGGCGCTACTGGCAATCATATCTCGATCATGCTTGTCACCCAGGCCCATAACGACGAAGGTGTTGATCTGGGCGAGCACCCGGGGATCGATATTCTTCGGTTGTTGGGTGATCACACACAACCCCACCCCGAATTTTCTTCCCTCCATAGCGCATTCGCGGAAGATCTGGGTACTGTTATGACCCGCTCCCAGTACCCGCTGGGCCTCTTCAATAGCGATGAGCACTTTCGGAAAAGCCTCCTCCCGTTGATCAATTCCAAATTGTTTTGACTTCTCCTGATGGCTGCTCATGATCTTACGGGTAATCACGGACAGGATGAACAGCTCGCTTCTCTCCCCCATGCGAGGGATATCGATGAGTACTACCCGATTTTCGTGCAGATTTTTAAGAATCTCGGAGAATGACGACACTCCTTCGTGAAAGAATTCGCGATTACCCCGCACCAGATTCTCAATCCGTCTCTTGATCACCCGGAGCGGGCCGGACATCGAAGTCCGGATCTGGTAGGCAATCTCCCGGTCCTTACCGTCGAGAGTCTGGTAGGTGGTGTTGTCAAAGATCTCCGGATCCAGCTGCTGAAAGAAATGAATCACCTCGCTCCCCCGGTAATCGTCCAGTGCCTCGACGATCTCCCATTGGGGACCCGAAAGCTCATACAGGGTAGCCAGATCTGTCATACGGAAATCATCGAATTCCAGCCACAGGCGGTTCAGACCATAGATCTTCCTCTCCTTTTCGTTCCGAATGGAATAGACAGAAAGTCCGTCCCGGCCGGGCTGGTAATGGATAAGCCCTGCCGGTGAGGAGGGACCTCCCTTCAAATATTCTCCATGCGGGTCAACCACCAGGAGCCCAAATTTTCGTGCTTTCATGGAGGATGCGGAGAATACCTTCATAAAATTGCTTTTTCCCATTCCGGTGGTGGCAAATACCCCCATATGCTGGGGCAGGACATGGCTGGGAATCCGCACTTCTACCCCCCGGAGCACATCCTGTCCCGACTTCATCACACCCACTTCGATATCACCCATTACCTGGGTGAGAAAGGTAAAATCCTCGGGTTCGGGATCCTGAACCGGTGAAAATTTGGTAGGAATGGTGCGCGGCCTGCGGAATCCTCCGCTTCCGTCCATGTAACCCAGGGGAATCGCTTCCACCTCCAGGAACACGTCCTCTCCCAGCCCGTAGAAATGATCGCCATAGGGTCGTGTATCCCAGCGGTTATCGGCAAAGTTGCTCCCGTGGTGGAGATCCGTAACCTTGGCAAAGAAGGTGTACCCTTTCTCCCCATCCACTATCTTCAGAATATCTCCGACAAACAACCGGGCGTCGTGGGGAACGATAAACCGATAGACCAGGACACTGGTTCCGATAAGCCGGAATTTTGAACGGTCCTTCAGATCAATATTTTCGAAATTCATCGTGAACATCTCCGAATAACTGCTGGAAATGATTGAAACTGTATCCATTTCCGGTCATCCCCCGGAGCAGATCCTGTCGGACGCGGTCTACGGTGGCCGGATCGATGACCACCGCGCGGTGTGCATCCAGCAGGGGGTAGGGGTACCCGGGCAACCTGCCATCATCGGAGCAACCCGCCATCAGGTCCATGGTTTTCTGGATCGAGACGTCCTCCAGGTTCCGGGGCAGTTCGAGTTTCAGGCTGATCATCGACCGGGGGTGCAGTTTGACCACATACAGGTCTCCATGCTGCCATTGCCGGAACTGCATGTGATCGAGCATACTCGTTTCTATCCGTATCCACCACGGAGATGAGATTCTCTCTCGGGAGGCCAATCCCTCTACAGCGGGGAGGAGCGGGATTCCACCACCCCAAACCGCTTCGGTTCTTTTCGTGACCGCCGCGAGATGAATCCCCCGTGTCCGGGCTGTGGCAATGATCCGCTGAAGCACCGGGTCGTGGCTGGCGTGGCTGACGCGGAGGGCTCCGTCAAGAAGAAGGAGCGATCCGGAAGCCGCCATATCCACGGTTTCCGACGCCACCCAGTACTCCAGATTCTCTCGGAGTATGGAGATCGGTCCATGGGTATCCTCATTCTGCAGGGGGGTGAGAGGATCGTGTTCAAAGCACTCCCAGTATATGAGGGGGAAGTCAGGATTTTCCGTCTCCGGACCGATAAGAGAAAGAAGAAGCGGAGTGAGGCGCCGCTCACATCCTGTACCCTCCATGACACTTCGGCCGGCCCGAAATGCTGCGATGGACAGACTCCCTCCCTGCAGGATCATTGCACTGCTCCCATCCACTCCGCAAACCGGCCCTCGCTCACCGGGAACGATCGCGTGGAAGGATTCTCCATCCAGTCCGGAATGATCCTGAAACCGTTCCGCCAGATCATGGGGGAGAATAGTCCGGATGCGATGGAGGGCACGGTCCACCGATTCCTGATACGGGTCTCTCGAGAGCACCACTCAGCTCGCCTCCTGCACCACACTGGTCTGATCGTTCTCCATCTCCACGACCAGGGTGGAGGAAAATTCACCCTGAATTTCAGGAATATGGGAAATGAGAATGATCTGGGGGAAATAGGCTTCCTGGGTCCTCAGTGCCCGGAGCAGGTTCGTTCTCCTCTCCTCATCCTGGCTTCCGAAGATCTCGTCAAAGATGAGAAAGGTACGGTCATGGATCTGGTGCAGCTCCGCGAGATACCGTGAGAGGGCGATGCGCAGAGCCACCGCGATGTCATCCTGTTCGCCCCCGCTGTACCGTTCCAGCGGGTAGTCGTTATCCATGTCGCTGATGCGGAGATTAAAATCGGAGTCCAGGAGGACACGATCATATCGTCCGTCGGTGATCGTGGAGAGCACCTCCCCGGCGGTCTGTTCGATCTGCCCCCGGATCATCTGCATGAGATAGACCACAAAGTCAGAGATCATGCTTCGGGTCAGTTTCAGCATGCGTATCTCCTCCCGATTGGCATCTATCTGCAGCCCGGCTGTGCGGATCTGCTCCTGCACGTCCCCGAGGCGTTTGATTTTTTCCCGGATGGTTGCCAGTCTTTCCTGATTCCGGGCCAGTTCAGCCTCCTTTCCTATATACTCCTTCCGTTGTTCGGCGAGGCTCTGTTCGAGCTTTTTCGTGGCCAGCGGATCAAAGGCTGCCTCTTTTAATTGCTGTTGAATTCCAGCCAGTTCCGACCGTGCCCCCTCCTCTTCGTGAAGTATCGCCTCCCTCTGCTGGCGCAACACCGGAAGGTTGGCGAGGTGCCTCCCCATCTCCTGGAATTGGTCATAGCGGATGGCGGCCTCCTTCATCCAATGTTCCAGAGAACCAAACGCCTCCGGGTCAAACGCAAGCTCCCGGATCTGCTGATCAAGCTGATCCTCCTCCCGAATGACTGCCGTCTTTTCCTGTTCGAGATCCTGGTGTCGCTGGGATAGCCCGACAGCCGTCCTGTGGAGATCATCCGCGGATCGAGCCGATCTTAGTGTGGATGCAAGGCTGGAAAGCCGACTTTTTTCTGCCTCCTGGATCTCCAGAAGTTCACATGCGTGTTCTGCACGACCGACAATCTCCTGGAGTTTCTCCTCAAACTCACTCTCCAGAAGAGGGTAATGTTCACCCAGCCGCTGTCGACAGAGGGGACATAACCCATCCTGACCCGCTTCTCGGATCTGCCCCCAATCCTGGAGAATTCGTTCACGCTCTTGACCACACGCCTCCAGGATCCCGTTCAGGGAACCAGATCGCCCGGCCAGAGACTGAATTTGTTCCTGGATCCAGAGGCGCACGGAATCATCCGGAACCTCTTTCGGGCAACCGCTACGGGTCCGGGTATCCTGTATCAGGGCTGTATGTCGGCGGAGATCATCTTCGTGCACCCTCTTTTCCTCCTGCAGACGAACTTGCCTTTTTTCCAGATCCGTCCTGCGCCTCCGGGCGAATGATCGTTCCTGCATCAGATGAGCGAATCGTTCCTTTTTCTTCTGCTCCTGCAGATATCGTTCCCGCTCCTGAAGGTACATTTCCGCATCCCGGCGAGCCTCGTCATACGCTGCCATTTCTCCCGAAAGGGATGAGATCTGGGCTTCAATCGACTGTCTCCTGAGCCCTATCCCCTCGAGTCCCCGTCTCACGGCATCGTTCCGTTCCGAGAGACGGACATACCGTGAGCTCATCTGCTGCTGGGTATAGAGGCGGGCTTCAGAGGT
>JBAIXL010000199.1:0-4568 GCA_037916685.1 Methanolinea tarda | reverse complement strand
GATAGACACCTGAAGGTTCGTGGTGGCAAGGTTCAGAAGATCTCCACTCGGCACCGGCTTCAGGGTTTGACCTCTCGTGTGTACCCGGGAGTACTCTAAGAGGTCCTGGACCAGCATCTGCATCCGTTTGCCCCCATCGACGATGAACGAGATGTACTCGTCCGCATCCGTGCCGAGTTTTCCCTGGAACCGGCGGGCGAGCAGCTGGGAGAAGCTCACCACGTTGCGCAGCGGTTCCTGCAGGTCGTGAGAGGCCACGTAGGCAAAGCGTTCCAGGTCTTCGTTGGAGCGCTTCAGGTTCTCCGCATATCGTTGCACCGATTCCTCGGTACGATGGTGGGCGATGATATCGGCTGCCTGTCCGGCCAGGATATCGATGAGACTGAGTTCCCTTTCTTCCGGGGTATGAATTCGGCAGAAATAGGTAGAGAGGATCCCCACCGGGGTGCCGTCCCGACTGATCAGGGGTGTCGACTGGACGGCCATTATCCCTTCCTGCTGCAGGAGGCCAAGAGTCGCACTCCCTTTGAGGAGAGCACTCTCGCTTACATTCTCCACCACCACCCGTTCGCGCCGTTCCCATGCGGCCCCCCACACCCCGGTCGTTTCGGAGGGTATTCCCGCAAGGAATTCCAGATACGGGGTTCCGAAATGGATCTGAGCGGCGATGCGCATCGTCGCAGAAGAAGGATCCAGGATCTGGAGGGTGCCTTTGTCCGCCCCGGTGAGGGTGATCGCCGCATCCAGAAGAGTCTGGTATATCTCTCCCGAATCGTCTCCTTTGATAAATCTGCCTCCAATAGCGCGCAGAATGTTTACATTCCTGACTTCTGTCTCCAGGTTTTCCTTGAGCTGCAGGAGCTCCTGCTCGGCCCGCTTGCGCTCCGTGATGTCGCGGGCATTGACCACAAATCCCTGAATGGCCTTTTCTTCCAGGAGATTGACTCCCTTCACCTCCAGCACATGCCAATTTCCCTGGACATCCCGGATTTTAACCTCGAGATTTATCTGGACACCCGGTTGAACGGCAGAGTTCGCCAGAGCCTCCGCTACTTTGGGCACGTCATCGGGGTGCTCCAGTTCCAGGACCGGTTTTCCCACCAGTTCACGGGGATCGTACCCCCCGATCCGCTGAACGGAGGGGCTTGCATACGTGATGGTCCCGTTTGCATCGAGAAGGAGGATGATGTCCGACGCGTTCTCGATGAGGGAACGGAACCGCTCCTCACTCTCCCGAAGCGCTTCTTCCGCCTTTCTGCGCTGGGTGACGTCCTGCAGGGTGAGGAGGAGGTATTGCCATCCGCCCTGTTCTATCTCTTCGATGCTGCAGGAGGTGATCCGCTTTTCTCCGGATCTCGTAAATAACGTGAGCTCCAGATCCTGCACCGATCTCTGCTGCTGTAACGCGGAGACGATGCGGGTGCGCTGGGAAAGTTGCCTGTTGATCCCCAGCTCTACATGGGTTTTTCCCAGCGCTTCCTCACGGGTGAACCCGAATGTCTTCACCCACGATTCGTTGACCTGCACCATCGTGCCCTCCTTCCGGTGGACCAGAGCGATCGGATAGGGGGCCTTTTCATAGATGAGGGAGAACCTTCGTTCGCTCTCCTGTAGGTTCTGGTTCAGGGTCACCAGATCCTCTCTCTGGTGCCGGAGTGTCTCGTTAGATTGTCGCAGTGCCTCGGTTTTTGCCTGAAGTTCCTCTGCCGATATCCGTACCTTTTGAAGAAGGCGCTCCTTTTCCTGTTCGGCCCTTTTCCGTTCCGTGATGTCCTGGATCGAGGCGATGGAGAATTGTTTTCCCTGGACAGCACTGTGGGCAACGGACATCCCAATCCATACATCCTGTCCGTCCCGCCTCCTCACCAGCAGTTCTCGTGGCCTCTTGGGGTCCTCTTTACTGGATCCCCGTGTTCCCGATAGATCCAGGTCGACACCGGACAGTGTTTCAAACGATCGTCCCACCGCTTCCTGGTGCCGGTAGCCGAGGATCCGCTCTGCGGCAGAATTCCAGACCAATACCAGTCCCTCCGCGTCCATTCCCACCACGGCATCGGAGGAGGCATCCAGCAAAAGACGATAGCCTTCGGCAGAAGGGAAGAAGATGCCGTCAAACGCTCCCGGCATATCGGTCCATTGCCCGCGGGACTGGTTGATGATCAGAATCAGACCCGCCAGAAAGTAGGCAGAACCTCCCCATTCCCCCACTCTCCCCATCCATTCCATGAGGTCTCCGGGGTTCACGGTGAAGGCATATCCCATATGACCGAGACCGATCATCACCAGCCCTATACTGTACAGGAAAAGAAAGGACGAACGGGAACGGGTGATGTATGTGGAAAGAGAGACAAGGGCTGCGAATATGAACAATAAGGAACCGGTAACGATCACCAAACGACCGAGAGGGGTGGTTCCCACACCGGAAATAAGGTACACGGGAACCTGTCCTGCTCGACTCAGGACCGTGATCAGCAGCACCCCTATGATTCCTGCGCCGTATCCGGCAAGGAGAGCGTAGACTCGCTTCCAGGTACCAGGTCTGGCCAGACCCATGGTAAAAAAGCCCGTCAGCGCCCCGATCAGGTGCAGGACCCCGGCCAGGAAGGTGCCAGTGTTCTGGATCTGCGCTTCTATGCCCGGCCCGAGCAGGGGGGTGATCCCGGCATCGATGGCCAGGATGATGGCCAGTCCCAGAACCAGCACCCCGGCCCCGATCCAGACCAGTTGCACTTTGCCCGTCTTGAGGGCTCCCCAGGCCACGATGATGCCCAGGATAATAAAACCTGCATTCAGGGAGATATTAAGAGTCGTTTGAAATGGGGGATCATACTGTACCGGATACCGCACCGCAAGCAACAGCGCAAAGACACCGATGATCAGTATGACGGGTACGATTGCTGCCAGGTGCCATCTGTTCTTCTGATCCACCAATGCGGTCATGACGTGATGTTGTGTAGGAGAATCCGGGACACGTGAGTCCGATGGATATGAAGGGGAATAATCCGATCCATCCTCATCACCGAAGACAAGGATGAGCGGTACAGGAGAAAGATCTACTCATTCCTACATAAGCGTTATCTCTCTCATGGCTAACGAGAGAGTCGCCGTTCTCCAGCCCGGGCGGCTATGAATCCGCCGGATATTTTCCCAGTTCTATACGGGTATCCGGACCCTTGTAGGGTGACCATGCGGGGGTCCAACCGCGAGAGAACAGCCGATAGAGGCGTATCCGGTATCCGTTCATTACGGAGAGTAACGATGGGAGATACCCGGTACGGTCAATCCGGTAGCCAAAAACGATCTTCGCATACTATTCGACCCCCACAAAACCAGGGGACGAATGTTCGGACGGTTCATCCGTACCATGATCCCCCATAAAGTCATGGCATTAAAACACCGGATCCCCTGGGATCGGCATACGTGGACTGTCCGAACCGTGCCATCACCATTTCGTTCCCGTTGCGGAAGGGCGATAGATCGTTCCCCCGGATCCGTTCACCCATACCTTTACGGTTTGGAGCGAGAAAAGCGAGGCTGAGGAGGATTATGGCTCTCGCTCGTGAACAATTGTACACTCGGGTGGAGAAAGCACTCCGCACGCGTTTTACCAAATTCGATGGATGGTATCTGCTAGACAAGGAGAAGGATGGGCCGGATTTCACCTTCGCCCTTGCCCACCAGGGCGGGTTGCAGAAGGTCATCTGCCAGGTGAACCGGGACGCGGAGCTCTATCCTAAAACGCTTGTCCAGATGCGGCAGTTTACCAAAGCAGCATCGGGGGAGAGTGTGACCATCTTTGCTCGGATCATCGCGCTCCCCGAAGGTGTCCCGGTTTCACCCGAACTCCAAAAAAAACTGGAAAAAGAGGGGGTCGAACTCCTGAGGATTCCCGTCACTCTCTGAGCGAGACAAAATACGGGTATGCCGTGGACCGGTTCTTGGAATCTCGGAAGCCGCGGATGTTCGGTATACCCGATTCGAAACAAACGATCACAGGTCCCGATAGTATTATATCAATTCCACGGAATCAGGGAATCCATGGTAGTTCCACTCGATGCAATCCAGGCGATTCATAATGCGTTCCGGTTTGACATGGCACATATCGATGCGGCCATCCTGGAACAGGTGCGGGGAACGCAGGACATTTCCCCCGTGATCGAACGATTTCGATTTTTCAATGAAGTTCTGGACTGGCATGCGAAAGGAGAGGAGAAAGGTGTATTTCCCGCTCTGGAAGCGGTCGCTCCCGATATAACCTGGACATATGAGCGGGATCACCGGGGCCTGGATACCGCCGGAGAGGACCTCGAGCGGGCCTACGCACGGGGAGATCCCCTGCAGACGGCCCGGGCCAGTGCCGTACTTCATTTCCACCTGAAGATACATCTGGCGAAAGAGGATGCCCATCTCTACCGTATCTTCTCGGAACGCCTCCCGCCTTTGGAACAGAAAGAGGCCATCGGTATCATATCCCAGACCATCCCAAAGGATCGATTTCTCGAACTCGTGAGGTGGTGGTTTCCCCTGATCGGGATTGAGGATCGGGAGAATATGACCCGTATCTGGCA
>JBAIXL010000198.1:0-4984 GCA_037916685.1 Methanolinea tarda | reverse complement strand
AGGGCGTTTTCCCCGGTTCCGCATCCCACGTCCAGCACATCGCCCCGGATCTCCCCTTCCTCCGCCAGAGTTACAAACGCCTTCTGCGCCTTGCCGATATCCCAGGGGGGTGCCCCGTGGTATGCGGCCTCAAAGAAGTCCATGCCCGTTCCTCATCCCGGATCCCTCCTCCCGAATACTCTTGGTAGAAAGGGTAAATCCTTCCTACACAACCTCCACGAGAGAGGGACCCGGTATATAATAATCACCTTTCTTTCGTCTCCGATACCCATTCCTTCGTTTTCGGGTCGCGAAGGACACAAAATACATGTGGTATCTGCCCCGGTTTCTTACCGTCGACGATGTTGCGCGATCCGTGCGGCCCCCAGCGCACCGGTGATCTGGGGTTCTTCGGGGACTAAGAGGTGTACTCCGAGTTCCGTTTCCAGAACCTTCTGCATCCCGGAATTTTTCCCGACACCGCCCACGAATGCGATCGGTTCTTCCAAGTGTAGGCGACGCACCATGGTTACGATCCGGTGGGCAATGTTGTGGATGAGACCGGCTGCGATGTCTTCCCGGGAAAATCCCCGTGCCCGGAGCGAGAGCACCTCAGATTCTGCAAACACCGTACACATGCTGGTAACGGTCACCGGGTCCTGGGACGCAAGGGCGAGCGGACCCAGTTCTGCGATGGGAATCTCCAGGGCTCTTGCCGTATATTCCAGGAATTTTCCGGTCCCGGCGGCACATTTATCGTTCATCAGAAAATCGGTCACCTGTCCATCTTCCAAGGCGATGACCTTGGAATCCTGTCCTCCGACATCGATAATTCCGCGAACGTCTGGAAGGAGCATATGCACACCATTCGCATGAGCGGAGATCTCGCTCACCGTCATATCCGCAAATGAGACGGAAGTGCGACCATAACCGGTCGCGCAGATTCTTTCCACCTTCTCCTTTGGGAGGTAGGAAACCGCCACCACCTGATCGAAGATCCGCCGGCCGGCGGTGAGGAAATCAAACGCGGTGTCCGCGATCTGGTACCCGCGGATCTCGTTTCCGTCGAGAAGGACCGCCTTGGTGGTGGCGGCTCCGGCGTCGATGCCGACGGTGATCACGAGACCATCTCCAGGAATGCCTCGACTCTCACCCCAATCTGTTCGGCATCTGCGTCCCCATAGTCTGACTCGATCGCCAGAAGCGGGATGTGCACGTCCTTGAGAGCCTGCTGCACTCTTAGCCGTTCTATGTTGTAGGCGTGGCAGAACTGCAGGGTATAATACACCACGCCATCCACCCGGTATTCCCGGGCCAGATCCACGATGCGGGAGACCCGTTCATCGTTGGGGGTCATGCAGGCGCAGGGGATCCGAAGGTATCGCTCGGCCAGGGCCTCCCAGGGATCTTTTTCCTCATCTACCAGGTCCCAGAAGGATCGGGTGCCGGTGCAGCTCTCCTCTGCCACCACCACACCTCCTTTTTGTTCCACGATATCCGGGATCTTCGTATTCCCCGCGGGCATGGGGCACCCTGCGATCAGGAGTCGGGGACCGTTGCGAGGGGCAGGAGATGCTCGCTCCAGCTCCTCACAGAGCTGCACGAGGCCTTCCCGGAATGGGAGCGCGGCGAGGAAAAACTGCCGCTGCAGGACTCGTAAGACCTCCGAGCCCCGCACCGGAGGAGGGTCCCGCTTGCGCAGAGCAAAGAGCCGATGCAACAGCCTCCGGGTCTCATTTTCCGAGCGTATCTCCTCCTTCAGCACATCGATGCGGATAGACTGGCCGGTGAGCCCCTCGATGAATCGTCCGAACTTTATCAGCTCAGAAAGGAAATAGGCCCGGGCCTCCGCACTCTCCGGCTTCTGCGGAAGATCGAGCACATAGGTCCTTTTGTACTGGGGGAGCAGCTCGTAGGTCTTCTTCTTGGCGTCACAGGTCGCCTCCGCCACCACCGCGTCGACCAGACCTACCTGAGGACAGGCGAGGTTTCCTCCGCAGCACGCATCCACCAGCGCACCGAAGGAGGACTTTATCAGAGGACAGATATTGCGTGGTAGAGATTCCTCCGCACGCGGAATGGTATCCGGCCTTCCTCCGCACAGGATGATCCGGTCTGCCCCGGCGGCGAAGATGATCTCATCCGGCACGTACAGGCAGAGGGTTCCGATGATCGTTTTTCCCTCCTCACGCTCTCTCCGCAGCTGGGCGAGACGCACTTCGACCGCGTTCTCGAAATACTCCAGACTTCGTATCAGGGTATTCATCTCTATACCGGTATATCTGCGGGAGACGGGGATGTAATTTTGCCTTCCGGCCGTAGCACGGACTCGGGTACCGTACCCCTCATCCTCCCGGTAGAGACCTTGAACGATTACCCGCGGGCAGCGTCCCAATCGGGCGTCACTATTATCATCCGGGAGTCCCGTAGTAGCCTTCCGTAAAGGAGAGCTCCATGAAGCGAGAACACGTGTACATCCTCATTCTGCTGTCCCTTGCCCAGCTGATGATCGTGCTGGATTTCTCCATCGTCAATGTCGCCCTTCCCTCCATCCAGTCCCAGTTCTCGCTGGCTCCCACCCGCCTGCAGTGGGTGGTGAGCGCCTACGCCATTACCTTCGGCGGTTTTCTTCTGCTGGGAGGCCGGGCCACCGATCTCTTCAAACGCAAAACCGTGTTTCTCCTGGGACTGGTGGTATTCTCGAGCGCCTCTCTCGCAGGAGGCTTCGCCCCCTCGGCCAACGTGATCTTCGTGTCCCGAGCCGCACAGGGACTGGGTGCCGCCATGCTCTCTCCTTCCGCCCTCTCCCTCCTGACCACCACGTTCGAAGAGGGAGAACCGCGAAATGAGGCCATGGGGATCTTTGCCTCCATGGCCGCCATCGGATTCACCACCGGTGTCATTCTGGGGGGCATCCTGACCAGTTTCCTCTCCTGGCACTGGGTATTCTTTGTCAACGTGCCTCTGGGAATTCTGGCCCTGATCGCGGGAATCTACATCTTGCCCAGCCTGGACAAACCCCGGCAGGAGGGATCGGTCGATGTGACCGGTGCGGTCCTGATTACGGCCTCCGTGATCGTGCTTATCTATGCCATTACCCGACTGGATGTTCCCGGAGAGTCGATCCTGGATATCCTCACTCTGCTCGGGATCTCCATCGGGCTGGGTATCAGTTTCTACTTTGTCGAGGAACGGGCCTGCATCCCCCTGGTACCTCTGGATATCTTCCGCCGCAGGACCATCATGGTCTCAGACCTGGCCATGTTCCTGACGTATGGCGCCAATGCGGCCCTGGTCTTTGTGATCACTCTGTATCTTCAGGAACTGAGAGGATTCTCTGCTATCGAGACCGGACTGATCTTCGTTCCCGCGGGCTTGGGTGGAATCACGGGTGCCTTTCTCGCTCCCCGTATCACCCGCCGGATGGGATTCCGGCGCATGATGCTCGGCGGTCTTCTGCTGCTGATCATCGGTATCATCGGACTTTCGGCCATCTCCACCGACAGTTCGATCGTGCTTCTGATGGGATTCTACTATGTCGCCGCACTGGGGCTGGTCTCCAGCATTGTAGCCATGAATCTCGCCGGTACCACCGGTGTGGGGCCGGAGCGCCAGGGCCTCGCCGCCGGTCTGCTTACCACTTCCCAGCAGATCGGAGCGGCGGTCGGGGTCAGTCTCTCCAGTGTGGTATCCACCATCGTGGCGCTATATTACGGGAATTTTCCGCTCGCTGCGTTGAACGGATACCGGGCTTCCATCTACATGTCACTTGGGCTGGTAATGGCCTCCGCAATGCTCGCCCTCTATCTGGTCCGGCGGTATGAGAAGAGGATGCGAGCACCCGTGTTGGGCCCTTTAGCGGTGCAGCGGGACCGTACCATGGATCATCCTCCGGCGAATGATCCCGTAGAAGACAAAACCCAGCAGCAGGAGGATCGTACCCAGGTAGAGTGCTTCCCCTCCCAGAGAGATCATCACCACCACCGATAGCAGGATGGAGACCACCTGGGTCCAGGGATAGAACGGTGCGTGAAAGGCTCCGGGGACCGCACGGTGGCGCAATACCATCACCGCGCCACCGGTCATCGCATAGGAGAAGATCACCCCGAAATTGGAGGCAAGAGCGATGAACTTCAGATCCCCGAGAAACAGGGAGGCGACGGTTCCCGCTCCGATGAGCAGCACCGCGTACCGAGGAGTATCCCCGGACAGACTGCCAATCCAGGCAGGAAATACCCCATCCTCGCTCATCTGGAGGGCGGTACGGGACCCGGCGATGATCAGGGACATGGTCACCGAGAAGGTGGCGATCAACGCGACGATGGACACCAGGGTTCCGATCAGAGAAGGCGCAGATGAATAGGCAAGAGCGTTTTCCAGCGGATTCGCGGTGACCGAATACTCGTACCAGGGCATCAGCGAAAGCATGCCCGCCACCACCAGAAAATAGAGAACCGTACTCACGGCCAGAGCGATGAGGATCGCCCTGGGCACATTGCGGGATCCCTGCTCCACCTCGGGTGTGAGGGTCGCCACAGTATTGAACCCGGAGTAGGCAAAAAAAGCGAGGGATGCGGCCCCTATCAGGCTCAGCGGCCCGAATGGAAGGACCGGGGTGAAGCGGGCGGGATTCCAGGAACCATAGAACAGTGCGGCGAGAACGAACAGGACCAGTCCTCCGATGGTGATTATCACCAGATATTTCTCGGTCCTCGCCACGATCCGTATCCCTGCGTAGTCGATGGATGTGACCAGGACGATCACCGCGGTGGCGATCACGGGCACCAGCACGGTATCCGTGGGAGCCCTACCAGGACCGCGAGATAGGATGCAAATCCCAGGGCGACCGCCGCCGCACCGATCGCATAGGAAACGACCCGAAGCCATCCGACCTGGAAGCCGGTCGCTTCTCCCATGCTCGCCCGGATAAAAGAATACAATCCTCCATGGGTGACGATCTTTGAGGAGAGCTCGGCGCTGTTCAGAGCGACGGTGGTCGCGAGTA
>JBAIXL010000197.1:0-8430 GCA_037916685.1 Methanolinea tarda | reverse complement strand
CAGAGGGCCACACCCAGACCGGCCTGGCCGGCTTTTCCACACGCATCCACCATGGCCGTGAGCGTATGAGCATCCGAGACGAGCTCCTTCTCCAGGGTAAACCGGGTTCCATAGATCCCCCGCATGGCGGCGGCTGAGGCATGAGAAGCGGTCTCCAGAATCAGGCGGGAAACGAGCAGTTCCTCATCCAGCTCACCTTGTACGGTGCAATCTCCGATCAGAGAGCGACAGCGTTCCCCCTCGCCGGAAAATCCTTCCAGGTAGGGATCGATAGCCAGGGTCAGCCGCTCTTCCAGGCTCCTTCCTGGAAGGACAATTCCATAGGCGCTGGAGAGGAACTGATGGACAATTCCTTCCTGAAGGATCTCGCGATTCTTGCCGGTCATGGCCTGGTTATCCCCCAGCATGCCCAGCACTGCCAGTCCCACCAAGTCCCGATGGTCGCCCATTTCCTGCGCCACCAGATAGGCGGTCCCGGCCGAAGAGAGTTCCTTCTCGCCGTTCAATCCGGCCAGACGTGGATTCGCGTGGAATCCTCCGCTGAAATGGGGCACGTGATGATCGATCACTATCGCCTCTTCGGGGAGGTTCGGCATGCCGGCACCCAGGTCGCAGAGCACCGCCTGTGGGCTTGATCTCAGATCCTCTGGTGCGAGATCAGGAACCACACGGATACGGAAACTACTTCCCGCACGGTACAGGGCATGCCCGATGATGCAGGCCGCTGCGATCCCGTCCGCGTCGTGATGAGCATATATCTCCGCAAATTCCATGGCAGAGAGCTGTTCTGCGACTTTCCGGGCGATCGTTTGCATGGGCATATTCTATCGTGACAGCATGATCTCTGCGGTCTCCGGCTTGTACTCCCAGTTCTGTGGCAGCTTGCCTGCGCCGATATAGTACTTGACCAGGCGGCGCACCTTGGATTCGGTGAGCTGGAGCTGGCGTTTGTTGTGCAGGTCGTTCTTGTTCTCTGACAGGTGCTTTCTCATCCCCAGAGCCTTCTGGATCAGGTTCTGCAGGTCTTCCGGGATACGGGCTTCGGATCCCGCAGCGGCGAGGATCTTCCCTATCCTTTTTCCGGTGGCCAGTTTCACGTTGGGAACACCGTGTTTATCCCGCAGAATCAATCCTATCTCGCTCATGGTCTTCCCCTGTTTCCGCAGTTCGAGAATGGTCTTCTCGATCTCCGCGGTATCTGAGGTCGACCAGGAGGGGACTTCCTTGCGGTAGGGACGAACGGATCGCGAGGTCCCTTTCCGTCGGGCGTGCATTCTTGCCATACTTCACCTCCGAATGGGACACGATGGGGTCCTTGGAAAAAGAGTCTGTATGCATGTTCTGACTCTCTGTAATCCCAAGCCATGAGGGCGATGCCCGTGAAGGGCAGGTCGGACTTACCAGTGTCAGCACTATCCAGTGCTCAGTATACATCGAAATCCGGATACATAAGAGTATCTGCAACACCGGCCGGCCAACTCATTCACCGGGCGGGCCTGTTCGCTTCTGAGAGGATTCTCACACGACGGACAGTTGATATTGGCCTTTTCCCTGTTTCATCAGCGATACACTGATTATCTCTAAGCCAAAACCTTATACTCACTCCCCAAGCGGTAGTAGTCTAGCGGCAGGACAGGGGCTTCCCAAGCCTCTAGCCCGGGTTCGAATCCCGGCTACCGCATACTGCCTATGGATCCTTCCCAGCACTATGGCCTCAGCCTGGTCAGCGATGACTGTCCGGGCGTTCTCCGTGACATCGCCACCGTGGTAGCCCGGCATGACGCAAACATCATCATGGTGCAGCAGTCCGTCATATTGTGTGGCCCGAACAAGGGGAAGGCGAACCTCTATTTTGAACTGGAAGAGAACGAGAAGCAGGGTATGCTGATCCAGGAACTCAGTCATCTTCCCTGTGTGCACGAGGTAAGCATCCACGATCCCTTCAACCGAATCTTCGGTTCGCGGGTCATCATCATCGGGGGCGGCGCCCAAGTGGCCCAGGTGGCGCTGGGGGCGGTCAACGAGGCGGACCGCCACAACATCCGAGGAGAGCGGATCTCGGTGGACACCATACCGCTGGTTGGGGAAAATGATCTCGCTCATGCGGTCGATGCGGTGACCCGTTTACCGCGGGCCTCTATCCTGGTGCTCGCTGGATCCCTGATGGGGGGTGAGGTCTCCCGTGCCGTGGACCGAGTGCGCGAGGCCGGCATTCCGGTGATTGCCCTCAAGATGGCCGGAAGTGTTCCTGAACATGCCGATCTGGTGGTCACCGATCCGATACAGGCGGGGGTCTTTGCGGTGATGCATGTCAGCAGCAAAGCGGTCTTTGATATCTGCCGGGTCCGTGGTAAGGAGTTTTAGATGGATGTCATCGGACACGCCGTCTCTATCCTCCGGCATGACGGCCTGGTAGTCTATCCTACCGACACCCTGTACGGGCTGGGAGCGGATGCCCTGTCCGAGGAGGCGGTACTGCGTGTCTACGAGGCGAAGGGACGGCCGCTGGGCCATCCCATCTCGGTCGCGGTTTGTGATAGGGAGATGCTCTACTGTATCGCCCACGTGTCTCCGGATGCGGAGGCACTCATCAACCGTTTTCTCCCCGGCCCCATGACCCTGGTTCTCCCGGCCAAATCGGTGTTGCCACCTCTCCTGATGGCCGGGACCGGACATATCGGGGTGCGCATCCCGGACCATGACCTTGCTCTGGCACTGATCCGGGCGTTTGATGCCCCCATCACGGCGACCAGCGCAAACCAGAGTGGGGGCCCGGATCCTCAAAGCGAGGACGAGGTGGATGTACCGCACGATTTTCTCATCAGCGGCGGAACGCTTCCCGGGTTGCCCAGCACCGTGGTGGACGTGAGCCAACGCAGAATCCTCCGAGCCGGAGCACGGGCCGAAGAGATCCAGGCATTTCTTTCCACCCTCCGGAGATGATACAATGGGAACTGCCATCCGATTACGGGATTTTATCGAAGATGGAGGCGGCTGGCTGTATGCGGTCTCCATGTACGACAACTGGGAGCAGGTGGGATGCGTCCTCCGCTATGTTCCCCGTCCAGATGGAGAAAGGGTACGTCGGGACGGAATACGATTCCACAAGCTCGATTTTGAGGAGGCGTACGATCTCATTCATCGTGAGAAACCCGCCTATGCCGACACGGTCCAGCGGGTTCCGGTGGAAGACGTGGCTCGGGTGTTCAAACCGGAGGAAGAACTGGCCTCCATCTGTGCACGCAATCGAAAGGTCCGCCGGCTGGCAGAATTGTTTACTCTACCAGGAGGAACCCTGGGTTGCACCGGCTCATTCCTCTGCGGTCTGGAGAACGAGGGTTCGGATATCGACCTGGTGGTGTATGGGAAGGCATGGTTTACCGCCCAGGAACAGCTGAAAAAAATGATCGAAGAGGGGACCCTGCACGACCTCTCGCCGGAGATGTGGCGGAAAGTGTATCTGAAGCGGCAACCGGCCATTCCTTTTGAGGTCTTTGTCCTGCATGAGAAAAGGAAGTGGAACCGGGGCGAGATCAATGGTACCTATTTCGACCTCTTATTCACGCGGGCGTATGGAGACCTGGAAAATGTCCCTACCGGCCGTGGAGAGGTAATCGACCGTCGATGTATCCGCGCACGGGTCACGGATGTCTCCCTGGCGTTTGACAGCCCCGCCATCTATGAAGTGGAACACGAGGAGATCTCTCGTGTCCTCTCGTTCACCCATACGTACTCCGGCCAGGCCCTGAAGGGAGAAATGATCGAGGCAAAAGGGGTCTATGAGGCGCACGGAGAAGAGAAGTGGCTGGTCGTGGGCACCACCCGAATCGCCCCCGAGGAATACATCATCTCCCGCACCCTCATGCAGGAGGCAACGGATCTCACATGAGATCGGAAAACCTCTGGGCTCCCGGAACACACCGTTCTTCGTGTGGACAGGTAGTACAGGGCGCCCGCACCGGCCTTCTCGGTACCTCACCCGAGAGGACTTTCCGTGCTGACTGGATTCCGGTAAGCATCGCCCTGCGGTCACGGGGCTCCGGCCGGCAGGATCGATATTCCCCGCTGGGTATGTATTCGATCAGTCCCGCTTCTGCCGGAAGTCCCAGCGATTCCTGAACACAGGCAAGGTAACAGGCGGTGCGGATCCGGTCACCGGTATAAACGCCCGCCACCGGTGCGGCACTGGACCGGGTGATGACAAAGTAGGGTTCGTCATCGAAAATTTTATCCACCGTGCCCTGAATCCCAAGTCGCTCGGAGTAGACCTGGACATCGGTCTGGAGGGGCGTTCTCCAGGTCTTACCCCGGCACGCGTTCACGCATTCGTCCAGGAATTCCCGCATATTCGCCTCCACATCCGGCTGAACGGAAACCACCTCCTCCCATACCTGTTCCGACTGAAGCGGGTGTCCCAGATGGTAACTCACCTGTTTGCAGATCGTATATCGCGGTGATTCTCCCTTCCCGATGGATCGCTCCAGATAGAGGCGGACAGGGCAGAAATAAGCCGCCACTACCTGAGATATTCGGATCCGGTCCACGCTTTCCCTCTTCGATAATAGAGTACGACGAACAGCAGGTAAAGATTTTCCCCATTCTTCTGCCTCCGGGCGAAATACATAAATGAGAGAGCAACAGCATAACCCAGATTATTATGGCAGAATTCGACATCGAGGACGAATCACGACTGGGAGTCCTGGTACGGACACGGGTCCGGCAGTACGAGGATACGCACCCCGGGGTCACGGTATATATCTCGGATACTCGGGGCGTCTGGGATATCCGTTTCACCCGGTCGGAACGTGGAAAGATCTCCGGCACGGCCTATATCTCGGTTCCGGAGGCGACGGGATGGATCGCACGGATGCGGTGGCCTGCGGGACAGAAAGCGGATATCACCAAGCTTGAATACCAGAACACCGCAGGTCTGGAAGGATTCATCCTGGCCTCACTGCGGTTTGAGGAAGAACATCCGGGATGACTCCCTCTATTGGATAGAGCGAGAAGATCTCATCTCTTTTTATCGACCGGTGACCCATTAGTTATGCATGACCACTCACGAAATCGCGGTCAATCTGCCCCCCACCCTGGACCCGGTCTACAGCAATCGCATCCAGATCGCCTTCAAGGAAGACGAAGTCACCTTCATCTTTCTGCACGAAATCCCCGGTACCAATCAGGCTCGTGCCAAAGCGATCGTGAGCATCAGTCCCCGGCATGCGAAAAACCTATACGAAGCCCTGGGTAACAGCCTGCGGGACTATGAGACCAAATTCGGCAAGATCGAGGGACCTGTGGAAAAAGCTCCAGTCGAGAACGTGACGATGCGAGGGTACTCCTAACCGATATTATGATTCTCTTTTGATCTTCATCAGAATAGGGGCCGGTTGTACCATCCCCATATTTGTTCCATGTAAAATCCCGAAAATGGTGGCATGAGGGCTGGGATCATAATCGATGTGGAAATATTTCCGTACCCCCTCCATAAAGGAGGCGTATCTTCGATACTCACCCTTCCGGTGCAACTCCATCTCGAGCCGACGTATATCGCGAAGTTCCTCCGGGTCGATGTACCATTCCCCACCTTCGCAGTCCACCTTCAGGAAGGTATATCCCTTCGTTTCATCGATGATCTCTGAGAGTGTCCGAGAAGGAACGACCCGAGTCCGACCCTCCCAGGTAATCTCGGTATCCTCTCCATTTCCGAGAGCATAGTCCCGAATCTGCACATTCCGGATACGGTTCAGACGGAGGTTCCTTCTGAGCTCATCCCCCATCAGCGGTTCTATCGCAAGGACTCGGGCACCTCTTTTAGCCGCAAGTATCGAGAACACTCCGATATTTGCACCGATATCGATCACCCGATCATCCCGGGTAAGGTCTGAAAAGCGATATTCGGTCAGGACCTGGGAATAGACATAGAGATCGTTACTGATGTGCCACTTCAGGCCGTCTGGAGTCTCCACCCACGAAAACGGCGTCCACTTTAACAGGGTATGCAGGAGATCCATCTGTGATGTTTCTGTAGTGCGTTATCTTCCTTGAATTCTATGTGCTGTGTATTCAGGTAGGTGCGAGGACTATCGAATTCATGACCGGTTACTGTCCTTCGTCTTTGATCACGCTTATTATTACCCGGATCACAGGTATAGTGGCACTTTAGTGCGCCGCTGTGGCTTAGTGGTATAGCGGCTGATTCGTAATCAGCAGGTCGAGGGTTCGAATCCCTCCAGCGGCTGTCCAATAATCAAGGCTTAAATTTGGACTTATTTTTGCATTTTGAGCAATAATTAAGGAGATTTGTCTGTCAAACCTAGAGAATACGAATCATAGTGATTCGGTTTGGGTAAATCATGCATGCTGAATCCCAAAAATTCTACTTCTCCCTTGCCTTTTTCTAGACACCGTATTCTGATGGCAATGATATGGATTTCTGACTATTTGAGAAGAAGAGGGAACAATAAAAATTTATTGAAGGTATAATCTTCCATCATTAGTGATTGAATATATAATCCAATTGCCCTGTTGGCTGCTTTCAATTAGTCCTGCTTTTCTCAAAATAGTCAAGTGATAAGAGAGCTTTGAATCGGCGATCCCGATGCACGCCTTGATGACACAAACACAAAGAGGTTGTATACATACGAGATAGAGGATACGTATCCGCACTGGATCTGAAAGGGCATGGTGAATCCCGCTGATATACTTGATGTTTGCATCATTAGGTATGTGTGAGCACAGTCCCGAAATACCACCGATTGCATCGAGACTACACTGGATCGATATAGGAATCTCCGTTCGTACCATTATCTCCTTTCCCAGTAGTGTAGAAGATTTTTTCGTCATCTTTCCGTGCAGCTCTATTTCAAGCAAATATGGAATGACTAATTATAAATATTTACTCGGTTTCAATATTATCTGAAATGGTACTGGAAAAATGACCAAGAAGCGTCGAGCTACGAAATGCATCAAGGAACAACCCTTGATCTTTTGTTGCTCAGGTGCATCGAATGTAGGCATCCTCTCATACCTAGCAGCAATGCGGCTCGCGCAGGAAGAGTTTGGTAATTTCTCCTGCATCGCTGGGATTGGTGGGAATATTCCTTCTATGATTTGGGCTGCAAAGGCTGCGCAGGAACGAATCGTTATTGATGGTTGTCCTGTAGGATGTGCCCGGCGGATCATGGACTCGAACCTGATCCCCATCGATCGTTATATCATCGTCACGGAATTGGGAATAAAGAAAACACACGATTTCGACGTTGATGAAAGCAATGTTCGGTCTATCGCAGAAGAGGTGAGATATTCCCTGGAAACTCCTCCCACTAACCTATTCGTCGGGCGAAAGCTCATGGACGGGGACGACTGTTCTTCAGGAATCAATGAAGTGTGATGTCCATGCTCAAAGTACCTCCCCATCCGATGTATCCCCCCGAAGAGGGTCGCTACTTAAGGGGAAACGATTATTCTCCTGTTGCAGTCGCTATTGTTCTCAATACAGAGGCTGAACGAATCCCTTCTGTAATTGAGGGTCTCGTCCGAGCTGGCATTGAGAGTGGCGCCGCCATTTCGGGAACGGTTCAGACGGAGAATATCGGATTTGAGAAGATCATCTGCAACCTTGTGGCAAATACCAATATCCGCTATCTTGTCATAGGAGGTCCGGAATCCGCAGGGCATCTGACAGGAGAGGCGATGAAAGCACTATTTGCCAATGGAGTAGATGAGAAGAAGAAGATCATTGGGACCGATGCACCGCACCCCTACCTCTTCAACATCCCGCGAGAATTTATTGACCGTCTACGGAAACAGATTACTTTGGTAGATTGCCAGTTTACAGAAGAGGGAGTTATCCGGCAGGCAGTATGGGCATGCTATCAGGAAGAGCCGGTAGAGTTCCGGGGATATCGGCTATATGATCCCGGAGCATATCCTGAACCACCATTTGCCGGAAAAATTACATGGCGTGTCACCCAACCTTGGGCAGAACCGCTTGATAATGGGGAGAGAGCAGCAAAACAAAAGGCACTTGAGCTAATCGAGAAACTGAAAGCTCGGGGGGACCGGTTGAGAAAAAGGGAGCAAGAGTGATGAGGATGAAAGATTTATGTTTAGGGGCACTTGAAGGGGTTGGTCTAACCCCGAAGGGACCAGGGCCTCCGTGAAAATATTTAATTATTGTAATACTTTCAGTATGGATCGAATTAGACTAAAATCGAGTTGAGGTGAACAACATGGCAGAAGAGAAAAAGAAGAAAAAGGGATTCTTATCAATCGTCCAGAAATCGATGAACAAATCCGGTGGCTGTTGTGGTGCAGGTGAAACATGCGGTCCAGCTTGCGGTCCAGCTCCTGATGCATCTGATGATAAGGATAAGAAAAAAACAAAGTCGAAGTAACGAACAGGGTAAGGCAATTGTCTGCCTTCAC
>JBAIXL010000196.1:0-1923 GCA_037916685.1 Methanolinea tarda | reverse complement strand
ACAGGTGGAAGAAAGTCCTTCTCACATGCACGAGATGGGTCAAAAGATCATGTCAAAAGTGGGCGAAGAGTGGGAGTGGTGGAAATCCGACTCTCTCTTCAGGTGACTTTTTTCACGTTGTACTGATGCCAGATTTTGCACGCCCCTTCGTGGCTGACCATACAGGGACCTACCGGGGTGCGGGGAGTACACACTTTTCCAAACATCTTACAGTCCACGGGATCTGCGATACCCCGTAGTACCCTGTCGCAGATGCATCCGGAGTGCTTTTCCACGTGCCGGACCTGTATCCCGAACTTTCTGACGGCATCATATTGCGCAAACTCTTGTCTCAGGCGCAGACCGGAGGCGGGGATCACAGGAAAACCCCGCCATTCCACATCACTAGGCTCAAATACCTGGTACATCAATCGCTGCGCCTTCTGATTCCCTTCGCGAGTTACCGCCCGGGGATATGCGTTTTCCACGATGGATTCTCCGCGTTCGATCTGGCGCACGAGCATCAGCAGGGCCAGAAGAATGTCCTCTGGTTCGAATCCGGCCACTACCTGAGGCACACGGAATTGCTCATACTCCTTGTATCCGGTTACGGTGCAGACGTGACCGGGGAGAATGAATCCGTCCAGTCTTGCCTCTCCCTGGGTGAGCAGCCATCCCATCGCCGGAGGTACGAGTCGATGATACGACAGAATGCTGAAATTATCCGGGGGGGTAGACAGGAGGGTCGCCGCGACCGTGGGTGCCGTGGTTTCGAATCCCACAGAGATGAACACGACCTCCTTCTCCGTCTTGTCCGCCAGCTCCACAGCCTTATGGATCCCCTGGACCACCCGTACATCGCCGTTGGTGGACTCCAGCGATCCCGAGGTTCCTGGCACCCGCAGCAGGTCGCCATACGTGGCCAGGATGACATCCTGTTCCGACAGTTCGAGGGCTGCGTCGATCTCCCCCTGCGGAGTAATGCAGACCGGACAACCCGGACCCATTACGATCTTCAACATAGGAGGCAGAAGAGTCCTCAGACCGGATCTGGCAATGGATGCCTCGTGTGTTCCACAGATATGCATGCAGGCGAGGGGGCGGGTCACATGCGTTTGGAGGGCGCTGGCAATTTCTTTCCCGGTTTCCATGCAATTTCAGTACCAATATAAGGGCATAAATCTCATAATGGTACCGGTTATGGCCATCACCTCGGAAATTATCGCCGTCGGTATTATGATCGCGGGGATTATCATCGCGTTTATCCTGTATGAGGTATACCGCTGGCTAAAAAAGCGGGCGGAGGCCACAGAATCGAAGCTGGACGATATCGTCCTGATCGCATTCGGAAAGCCGTTGATTATCATCGTGCTGTTCTTTTCTTTCTACATCGCTATCCGGTATTTTCTTCCCATCCCCGAGAATTATCTCTGGATCTTTGAGAGCCGTTACCTGACCTCGTTCTATATCATCATCGGGGCCTGGGTCGTCTCGACCCTTTCTTACAATATCATCTCTTTCTATGGCAGGATGCTGGCCGGGAAGACAGAGACCGATCTGGATGACCGCATCATCGGCCTGTTGGAAATCGGTGCGAAGTATGTTATCTGGTTCATCGCTCTCCTCCTGATCCTTTCGACCCTGGAGATCGACATCACTCCGCTGATCGCAGGGGCCGGTATCGCGGGTCTGGCCTTTGCCCTTGCGGCACAGGATATCATTTCGAACTTTTTCGGAGGGGCGATGATCATGGTAGACAAGCCCTTCAAGCTGGGGGATCGGGTCCAGATCGACACGTATATCGGAGATGTAATAGACATCGGCCCCCGGAGCACCCGCCTCCAGACTCTTGACTATCAGCTGGTGACCGTCCCTAATGCGAAGATGGCGAACAGCGTGATCATCAATTATGCACTCCCCGAGGTGAGGCTGAAAATCAAGATT
>JBAIXL010000195.1:0-16143 GCA_037916685.1 Methanolinea tarda | reverse complement strand
GATGAAACCCTGTGGCTCGACCTCTCAAAAGAAGGTTTCGAGAACCGGTATATCCTGCGCCGATCTGATGGAACGACGGTGTATGCCGCCCGGGATCTGGCCTTCCACATCTGGAAGGGCAGGAACTTTGATCGGATGATCGACATCCTGGGTGCTGACCATAAACTGATCGGCGCCCAGCTCATCAGCACCTTGCGACTGCTCGGGGAAAAGCCTCCCACTATTCTTCATTTCGAGTTCGTTTCCCTTCCCGAAGGTTCCATGAGCACCCGAGCGGGAAAATTTGTCTCTGCAGATGAACTCATCGAAGAGGTGACCGAAAAGGCCTTCGAAGAGGTCACCCGCAGACGGGAGGAATTGTCCGAATCAGAACGAAAACGGATTGCCCGTTCGGTGGCGATTGCCGCAATTCGGTATGACATTGTGAAAGTCTCTCCCGAGAAGAGCACGGTATTTGACTGGCGCGAGGCGCTCGATTTCGAACGTCAGAGCGGACCCTATATCCAGTATGCCCATGCCCGCGCCTGCAGCATCCTGGAAAAGGCAGGGGAATTCACACCCGCCTTTCTGGTGGAGGATCCACACGAGGTCGCCCTGGTAAAACACATCGCCCGCTTCCCGTTCGTACTCGATCAGGTAGTCCAGGAACTCCGTCCACATCTCCTTGCCGTATATGCACGGGATCTGGCAGACCTGTTCAATACCTTTTACCGGTATGTCCCGGTGCTGCGCAGTGAAGGAGAAACTCGCAACAGTCGCCTCACTCTGGTAGAAGCCACACGGAATACCCTGAAAGAGGCGCTGGAGACTCTTGGCATCGATGCCCTCTCGACTATGTGATCCCCTGAGACATCAGGGATACCAGTTCTTCTCCCCACATTCCAGCGCCGCGGTCAAGCCCTGCCTCTGGTGCAAGGCCGCCCTCAAAGGGATAGGGATGTGCTACAAACACCAGTTCTATGGCATCGATAGTCATCGGTGCGTTCAGATGACGCCTACCCTGCGCTGCACCCAGCGCTGCCTGTTCTGCTGGCGCTCTTTTGAACATTCCGTGGTAGAGAAGGAAGAGTGTACTCCGGAGGAGATTGTCAGGCAGATTCCCGCCCTGCAGAAAAAGGCGCTCTCCGGCTATAAGGTCTCCCCGAACGTACCCGAAGAACGGTTCTTGGAAGCTCTCTCGCCCAGACATGTCGCCCTGTCACTTTCCGGGGAGCCGACGTTATACTCCGAACTGCCAAGACTCATCGATCTGCTCAACGATTCGGGGTATACCACCTTCCTCGTGAGCAACGGTACACGACCTCAGATTCTGGAGCGCTGTCACCCATTCCAGCAGTACATTTCTCTGTGCGCACCGGATGAAGAGGTGTATCGGCGTCTATGCCGCCCCGAAGAGGATTCCTGGGAGGCGGTGCAGGAGAGTCTCTCTCTGCTCGGGGGAAGACGCTCTGCGATTCGAATCACCCTGGTGGCGGGATGGAACGACCGGAATCCGGAACGATATGGTCGCATGATTCAGGATTCGGAAGCGGAATTTGTAGAAGTGAAGGGTTATATGTACCTGGGATACAGTAGAAAACGATTGAGAAGAGACAATATGCCCGAATACCATCATGTATACGATTTTGCACGTGAGATCGCCGCCTGTTCGGAGTATCGCATCGCGGATGAAAACGAAGGAAGCAGGGTAGTTCTTCTGAGGCGAGGGCAATGAGATTTGATGTGAACGAATGGAAGGAACGCGCGCACGATGACTTCGAGAAGGCCTGGCATGAAGGTCTGTCGGTCTTGTCGCCGCCAGATGAGAATGAGAAATATCCCCGTCTTGGTTACCATCGAGCCCAGGAGCATCCTGTGTTCGGGATCGTGGAACGTCTGAGGAAAACGTATCTCGCACTGGGATTCGATGAAATCTGTAATCCTCTCATGGTGGAGGAGCAGGATGTATACCGTCAGTTTGGACCGGAAGCGATGGCGGTACTGGACCGGGTCTTCTATCTGGGGGGTCTTCCCCGACCCAATGTAGGGATCTCACAGGCAAAACTTCAGCAGATCGGGGAGATCCTCGGAGCTCCGGTCTCACCGGAAGCGGAAGGGAAATTGAGAGAGACTCTCCATGCCTATAAGAAGGCAACCATCGATGGAGATGATCTGGTTCATGAAATCTCTTCGGTGCTGGGTGCAGACGACGCCGCGGTGGTTCATATCCTGGACGAAGTCTTTCCCGAGTTCCGGGAGCTCTCGCCAGAGGCGTCCCGCACCACTCTCCGAAGCCACATGACCAGCGGATGGTTTCTTACCCTGGGTGCCCTGTGGGAGCGTGTGCCCCACCCTATTCGTTTCTTCTCTGTGGATCGCTGTTTCCGTCGGGAGCAGCAGGAAGGACCTACCCGGCTGATGACGTATCATTCCGCGTCGTGTGTCATTGCCGGTGCGGAGGTCACCAATGAGGAAGGTAAAGCGGTAAGCGAGGCGCTCCTCTCAGCATTCGGATTCACTGATTTCCGCTTTCGACCGGATGAAAAGCGGTCCAAGTATTACATGCCGGGGACACAGACCGAGGTGTACGCCCGCCACCCCGTCCATGACTGGGTAGAAGTCGCGACATTTGGTGTGTACTCCCCCTCCGCTCTCTCGGAATACGGTATCGGGATCCCGGTCATGAACCTCGGACTGGGGGTAGAACGGCTCGCGATGATCGTATACGGGGCCGATGATGTACGGATTCTCTCCTACCCCCAGTTTTACCCCCATGCCCTTCCAGACCGGGATCTGGTGCCCGCGATCCGGGTGAAAGAAGAGCCTGCGACCGTAGAAGGTCGGCAACTCGCCCGGGCCATCGAACATACCGCCCGTCAGCACGCCGCGGATCCGGGTCCCTGCTCCTTCATGGCCTGGGAGGGAAACCTCGCCGGAACCTCATTGCGGGTGTATGTGGAGGAAAAGGAAGAGAATACCAAACTCTGCGGGCCGGCCTGCTTCAACGAGATCTATGTTCACCAGGGATCGGTGCTGGGAATCCCGGATACGGAAAAGTGGGCCGAGATTCGCAAGAACGGGATCTCCACGGGTATAACCTATCTTCGTTCCATCTCCTTGCTTGCCGCCGCGCGAATCGAGAACGGAGCGCACTGTGCCCGGGAAGAGACGGTCCAGGTGAAGATGGCTCGAACCGCTTCGGACATCAACATCAATGTAGAAGGATATGTCCTCCGACACATCACCAGTGAAAAGAAGAAGATCGACGTGCGAGGTCCCGTCTTTCTGACTATCCGGTCGGAGATCGCCCACACATCCTGATCCAACCGCCCGCTCATCTATCAAATAATGGTCTCGGCGATCGTGCGATATATCTTCCAAATTGTGTCCATGTATTCCGTTCCCTCCTCGATGAGCCCGGAGACATCGGGGTCGGAACGCCAGATTGATTCATCAAATGGCAATGAAAACACATGTCCATAGCAGCTGAGGCCACTCGCGTATTCCTTTACTTTTCCTACATCCCACTCCGAACGAATTCCATTGACCACCAGAAACAGATGAGGAACCCCCCGTTCCAGCAGTTTCATGGTCGCCTGCTCCGCGATACGAAGGGAATCGAATCGCGGTTCAGCGAGGATCAGGGCATGAGTAATCATCGGCCCGGATAGTTCCTGCGGAAACCGGGATCCACCAAAGTCGATTACGACCACCTCTCTGCGAGGTTGGCCCAGCACCTTCCATACAGCGGCCATGAGGGCGTATTCTGAAGAAGGGCAACCGGAAGGGGGCATTCCTGCGTTCCCCAGAAAGAGAAGTTTCAATCGATCCCGCGCCGGAAGACCCCATCGTTCGATCACGTCGTTAACATCCGGCTCCGGCGAGAGGATCGGTTCTCCTGTGGGTCCTGCCCCCAGACCCGTCTTCTCTTCGAGATACGGTACGTTTTCTGAAAGAGGTATCAGTGAACGTGCCCTATCAACTGGAACCCCGAGACGATAGGCCAGGCTTCCTTCCTCATCGGCATCCACCGCCAGTACGTGCTCTCCCTGTTGCACGGCACACAGAGCGAGAAGGGCCGCAAGTGTGGTTTTCCCCGCACCTCCACTTCCTGCTACGACGGTCCGCCATCCCTTGCCATGGACCACAGAATCCGGTAGCGGGGTTGACCGTTCTGCTGCGATCATCATCTTCATTCACTCTTTCATATTTTATGAATGCTTCCCTGACTCACCGCCTCTATATCGGAAGACCAAGGAGAACTCAATATTTCTCGTGGCCCTGATTTAATGCGAGTTTTGACAATTTCTCCTTTGACATGGCATATCTTTTTATCCGATAAGAGGATCATCACCGCGATGGTGGTAAAAATGGGAACCTACATTCTGCTTATGAAACTCACCGAAAAGGGATTGCGTGAGATAAAAGGCGCTCCATCCCGGATCGAAGAGGCCATCAGCACATTTGAAGCAATGGGTGGAAAGCTCATGGGATTCTATCCCGTTATGGGGGAGTATGACTTCGTGGTAATCGGAGATCTCCCCAAAGATAGCGATGCCATGACCTATGCCTTGGGAATAGCGTCCAAGGGTTATGTGCGAACCAAGACCCTGAAGGCCTTTACCACGGACAGCTTCGCGGGAGTCGTAAATAGTCTCCCCTGATTCTCAGGGATCCGGTCCCCGGAACTTTTTCAATGCTCTCTCGATTCCGAAACGACCTCTTCCTAGCTCCGCCCCGAGCTGCTGGACGGTCTCCCGCCGGGACATCCCGGTCTGTGTCATGGAACCGTACCGTTCGATGAGTTTCTCTTTATCCTCAGCGGTCCACCGCGTTCCCCGATTTGCGGCCGGGGCAATTTCCGGTTTTCTCAGAGAAGAAAGGAGATCCCCGGGACGGATCTCTTTGAGTGCATCCCCTTTCATCCGGAAGATCTCCGGAGAGACCTCGAAACCCACAAACCTGCGGTTAAGTCCGATGGCCACCCGCGCTGTGGAAAACCCTCCGCAGAAAAAATCGCAGACCGTATCCCCTTCACTGCTGCTATACTGGAGCATTTTGGATAGAAGTGCGAGGGGAAGTTCATTTTTATTTTTCAATCGAGCGGGTTTATACTCCCGGTGGATGATCCATACGTCCTCCCGGTCCAGGTTATTGTGGGATCTTCCCTCACCGGTCCTCTCCTGCAACCCAAAGCGGGCTTCGGTATGAAACGTCCTCTCTCCCCCGGGTTTTTCATAAAACAGGATATGGTAATGGGACGAGATGAATTTCCTTCGGGTAAAAACGCCGAAACTATACTTCCAGATCAGATGGTTTACTTCCCGCAGATGGGTCTTCCTCAACGCGTCCAGGATGTGAAAAAGATTGGTGTATCCTGACACGATATACAAAGAACCCCCCGGTCGGAGCACCCGTTCTGCTTCTGCAATCCACTCCTGGCTGAATTCCCCGTATCGCTCCCAGGGAATCTCTACATACCCTTCCGCCACAAAGGCTTCGTTCCGGTGATAGTGGCGGTGCAGACGATCCCCTTCGATGCCATAGGGAGGATCGGTGACGATCAGATCCACGGTCCCGTCCGGGATATGTCGGGCGGCGCCCGTCCGGCAGTCCTCGTTATACAGAATTCCCTGTGGGAGACGGATCGGGCGCCTCATGCTCAAGTCTTGACCCCAGAAGATGTGCACTCAGTAGTATGAATTCCGGAGGTTTTCTTGATAGTGGTAGTCAGCTCCTCCAGAAGAATCCGGGCGCTCTGCTTATCCAGAGGCTGGTTATCATTTCCACATTTGGGAGAGTAGATGCAGGCCGGGCAGCCGTCCACACAGGCACAGTCCCTTACCAGGGCACAGGCGGTATCCAGAATGGACTCCATCAGCTCGCAGGCCTTCTCCGATAGACCGATGCCTCCCTCGCAACCGTCATACACAAAGATCATGGGTCCCCCGGTGGAGGGATGTAAGGGGGTAGACAGTCCCCCCAGGTCCCATCGATCACACATCACAAAGTGGGGCATCACACCGATGAGCACATGCTCCGCCCCGTGGAGCCCTCCATCCACCTTTCCTCCCATCTCCTCGATCTTTTGGATTATTCGGTCAGGTACGGTAAACCAGAGTGCTTTGGTGCGGAACCGTAAAGGAGGAAGATCGAGAGGGGCGTTACCTATGACGGTATTTCCACGGATAATGCGATAGGCGATGTATCGCTCTACGACCTCCACATCTCCGAAGTGGAGCACAAAATCCGAATAGAATCTCTGTGAATTCTCTCCCAACACCGTAAGGTCTGTGGATCGAATCGATTCGGTATGGTAGTCGACCTCTGCGCCTTTGACCCGAACGACGTTAGTCTCCAGATCCAGTTCCTTTACCAGGTACGTCTCCCCCGCGTGCAGGATTACCGCTCCCTGGTGCCCCTCGCGGAATGCCTGAGATCGATCCATGGTCTCCAGAGTCTTTCCTTCTTCAACCACCCGGAAAGTATCTGTGGATAGAGAACCCAGCGAAACCGCGTCTACTGCTTTCCCTCTTCCCGCATAGATCCACCCCCGGGGCGTTTGCCTGACCAGCCGGCAGTCCTGGAGGGCGGGGAGCATGGCCACACCCTCGCCCAGGATCTCCCGATCGCGTTCCGGTACGATAGGCAATTCTGCCGCAGCGCAGAGAAGATGTCCGCTGGCGATGTAGGGATTCGCCTGATCGACGATCGCGTGCTCCATGGATCCGGAAAAAAAGGCGGAGGGATGTCGCATGAAATACTGGTCCAGCGGATTCTGGAAACCTACCAGAACGGCCAAGGAATTCTGTTGACCTCTCCCCGCGCGTCCTGCCTGCTGCCATGTGGAGATCAGGGTCCCGGGAAATCCGGAGATGACCACCGCATCCAGGGAGCCTATATCCACCCCCAGTTCCAGTGCATTGGTCGAGACCACCCCGCGGACCAGACCCTCTTTCAGACGGTTCTCAATCGCCCTCCTCTCCTCTGGCAGGTATCCAGCGCGGTAGGTCGTAATCTGATCCGCCCAGGACGGGAGGGTCGGTCTGAACTCCTCCCGCGACCAGAGGGCAATTAATTCCGCAAGTTTTCTCGAACCGGTGAAACATAACGTCTGAAGCCCCCCTTTGATGCAGGAGAGAAAGACCTCCTTTGTTTCCTGGTGGACAGATCGATCCACCCTTCCGTCAAAGTAAGGATTGTAAAGCACGAAATGCTTCTCACCCCGCGGAGAAGTGTCTTCATCGATCAGGGTACAAGGAACTCCGGTAAGTCGTAGCCCAAACTCCCGGGGATTTGCCAGGGTCGCGCTGGCGAGGATAAACTGGGGGTAGGACCCATAGAGAGCGCAAATCCTGCGCAGGCGCCGGATGAGATAGGAGATATGGGATCCGAATATTCCCCGGTAGCGATGGGCTTCATCGATGATCACAAACTGCAGATTCTGCAGAAAGGTGGTCCACTTATAATGCCAGGGAAGGATGAAGTGCAGTTCATACGGATTGGACAGGATGATGCGGGAATGCGCCCGAATCTCTGGCCTCCGGTGGGATGCCGTATCCCCATCATATACCGCGGCATTAGTATCCAGGCCGCCAAACCCCTCCAGCTCCCGGATACCTTTCCTCTGGTCGTTCGATAGTGCCTTGGTGGGGTACAGGTAGAGCGCGGTCGCCTTTCGGTCTGCCATCAGCCGCTCAAAGACCGGGAGATTAAAGGCCAGGGTCTTGCCGGAAGCGGTCGCGGTGGTCAGGATGAGATGTTCATGGTTCCGGACCGCCTCGATTGCCTGGCACTGATGCCGGTAGAGACGAATATGCTTCCGGTCCAGATACGCCTGAAGCACTGGGGGCAGAGGGCGGCCGAGGTCAGCGTACACCGCCTCCCGGGGGGTGATGTGCTCCACGTGAGCGATACGTTCGCGGAAGTGCGGATCCTGCCGTAGCTGTTCCAGCACCGAATTTACTGACATTTGGCACCCCGCCGTAACAGCCCAAATAAGTGTATCAGGGAGAGGACGTCCTGACGGTTGTGTTCAACGATCGGTACCAGAGGGCCGGGTGAACCGCTCGTGAGATAGGCTTCGTAAAATTCCGGCACGAGGGCACTGGGGACATCCATATCCCTCTGTATTCCGAACAGGGATCTCTCCAGGGTCTGGAGCCTGCAGTTCGTGAACGCGCCTTTCCACCTCCTGCGAGAAAAATGCAGCAGGTCGAAATGAGGAAGGTCAACCGGGAAGGTCATGCCGTAATATGCCGCCCGCTCCTGCAGATAGGGAACGTCAAACGTTCTTCCGTTAAAGGTCACAAATGCCCCGCTTTCGGACAACCGTGAAAACGCGGCTTCAAGAGCGGCGGGTTCCTCCTCGATATCACGGAGGAGATACTGCCGGACCTGAACCTGCGCACCCCGAATCTGGGCAAGACCCAGGAGAATGATGGGCCGGGAAAAGATACCCAGGGTCTCGATGTCAAGGAAAGCAAACTGTTCCCGGTCGATACAGTCGGCGACAGAGAGGATCAGCGGGTGCGATCTGGGATGTCGCGTGCTAATCCAGTTCATCAGAGAATACGGGTCCCGGGTGTCATAACAAGAGAGAAAATGGGCGGCCGGATTCCGGAATTTTGGATGTCCGAGCAGCTCACGAATCGTTCGAAATCCCCTTTTCTGAAGACGGAGGGCGGTCACCGGCCCAATACCCTTGACGAGAGTAAGGTCAGAGATGAGGACATCATCCCATCCCTGTCCCGAGGAAAGGTCCGGCACTCCCTCGGTGCTGTGAATGCAGTAGGCACTTCCGGCATCCGTCTGAATTTCCTCCCCATCAAATACGCTTTCCAGTCTGTTCTCGGGATATTGTTGGATCAGGTCCGATTTTAGTCGTTGTGCCTTTTCAAATTCGGAGGAAAAGAGGCTGGAACGGGCCAGGTTGGATCCGAAGATATTACCGTCCCGTACCACCTCATATTCCCGCAGGTCACCAACCGTTTTCTGCCATCGTAGGGCGGCGGCTGATACGAAGGGAGAGGGAATCTGCATGTATCCATCGGTACGATTTCGATGAAGGATACTAATAGATTCCCGCCGTGGCGTGAAAGTTAAGGATATATATTGGAGAAGTGATGATTCGCCCACCACCGAAGAGACGTAAATTGAACGCGATTATGTATCTTCGTACTTTTCCAGTTCTGTCATTTTTCCCAGACGCAGTTCACAGTTCTTGTCTCCCAGGCACATGGCACGGATAAACCTCAGGGTATATTCCGAATGCAGTGTTTCGGTCGCGGTCACACAGAATGCAAGGCAGGGATGAAAGAATGCGGAAGATCGTTCACCCGCCTCCAGGGCCCTCATGAGGAAGGGGCACCGGCTGATCAGGAGTACGGCTCGATCCGGGGCGAGATCCAATATCTCCCCTCGAAACTCCGGCCCGAAAAGGATACGCAGTATCTCGAGAAGGGTTCCCGCCAGCGAGTCTGCCGGAGTCACCGGCAAGTCTAGTCCTTTGGCGAGATCCGATGATTCCTCTCCAAGATGAGACCAGATCTCTTCGGCGAGATGATCATCATACGCATCTCCCAGTCGTGCGGCGAGAACGGTGGTGCAAATAATGGGAAGGCGCGACGCCGATCGTGCGGCGATCTGCCAACGGAGGTCGGGAGCAGTCTCTCTCATGATTCATCAGGAATCCGTATTCAAGATCTGTTCAGATTCTGGCATGACTTAATACATGGGATCGATCCAGAACTGTATCGGGATATCCGTATGGACCAGGGTATGACACCTGAACTGCCAGAGTGGTTGGCATCCACGAAAGGATTTCTGATCGATCTGGATGGAGTACTGTATGCGGGGAGTACACCGATTTCGGGGGTGAAAGAAGCACTCCAGGTGCTGGACGAACGGGGGTATACCTACCGGTTCATCTCCAACTCGACCCGTCGAAGACGATCTTCCATCGCAGATAAGCTGGAACGGATGGGGTATTCGATCCATCCCGACCGAATCCTGACACCGGCGGTAGCGGCGGTCCACCATATGGTCCAGCAGGGGCAACGGACCTGTCTTCTACTTTCCACGGGTGATGTACATCTTGACTTCCAGGAGGCCGGAATCGCTACGGACGATCCGGGGGCTGCAATGGTGATCGTGGGGGATGCAGGGGATACCTTTACCTACGGTTCGCTCACCAATGCTTTCCGCTCTTTGCTGGCAGGAGGCGAACTGCTGGCGCTGGAAAAGGATCGATTCTGGATGGGAGACGAAGGCCTGATGCTCTCTGCCGGTCCGTTTGTGGTTGCCCTGGAGTATGCCTCCGGAAAGACCGCACACCTGGTGGGCAAACCCGCAAAAGAATTTTTCCTCCAGGGAGCGGAGGAGCTCCATCTGAATCCCCGGGTAATGGCCATGGTGGGGGATGATATCCGTTCAGACATCCTGGGTGCTCAAGCCTGCGGAATGAGGGGGATTCTGGTACGGACCGGTAAATATCGAGAAACGGACATCTGCCAGTCTTCCATCAAGCCCGACCTGGTCATCGATTCCCTGGCGGCTCTTCCCGACCTGCTTCCTTGATAGTGATCATTTGCACCAGGCGCGTTACGGTTTACGAGTACTGTCCACGAATGCCCGCAGCCGCTCCCGCGCGGTCTGGCAGTACTGCTCCGACACATCGATCCCGATAAATCGACGTCCCTCCCGGGCGGCAACCAGGGTCGTGGTACCGGCCCCATTGAACGGGTCAAGAATGATATCTCCGCGGTAAGAAAACAGTTTCATCAGTCTGCGGGGCAGTTCTTCTGGAAACATCGCGGGATGGCCGAATGTCTGCATATGGATTTCGGGAGGGAATGACCATCGGCCCAGTACCCAGGACTTGAATTCTTCGGCAGATATGTCGATATTCTCTTTATTTCCACGTTTCTTGTGGGTTCCCTTGTCATATATTTCGATGAATTCCCAGGTGTATTTTAAATAGGGCATCGAGGGGGATCGCCAGCTTCCCCACGCCGTGTACTTGGCGTTATAATTGTTCTTCTCCCACAGGATCTCCGCCTTCCAGAGGAGGCCCCGGTCGTACAGCTGCCGTGAAATGAGATGGTGTGTGGGGACATAATCGGAAAACAGGGGCTGGACATTCACCGCGATCCGTCCTCCCGCTTTTAGCACCCGGGCGCACTCCCTCCATATGGAATCCAGAATACGAAAATATTCATTCCACTCACGGGTATCATCGTGAGAATCCTGCGCATAGGAATGTCCAAAATTGTAGGGCGGAGAAGTGATGATCATGTCCACACTTTCATCAGGAAGAGCGGCCAGTATCTTTGCCGAATCCCCGCAGAGAATCTGGTTGAGGTAGGGCCGGATCCCATCTGCTTCCCGAGATTCCGCAGCCGCATTCGCGGATTTAGTGCCTCCGCGGACCCGCTCCTTGCCGGGTTTGTCCCGAATTTTTTCAGGTCGTCCTTGCATGGGCATGTGCAAGGATTCTGTTGACCTCAAGCGTGTTTAATAATAGCCATTCCAGATTTCCCGAAAATCCATTTTGTGACCGATCCCGTCTTGTCTCCAGTCGAGGCATCTGACCTCTGCGGAATACCACCGGATAACCGGCCGCTCTCCGTGCAATTGCCATGAAGGTTGTATCTGACATACAGGGATAGGTGAAGGAAGCTATATTAAGGGCTTTTGGGGTGCGGGGTGTGAAAGTGAACGCAGGAACCATCAAGGAAGAATTAATCACTCATTTTATCGACACTGTACCCGGTTGTGCTATGCTGGAAATTGAGGATCTCCATGTTAACGTCGGGGATCGGGAAATACTTCACGATATTAATTTACGCATCGAAGATGGCGAGACGCACGTGCTCCTTGGTCCGAATGGCTCCGGCAAGAGTTCCCTGCTGATGACGGTCATGGGATTTTCCAATTTCAAGGTCACTTCGGGGATTATCCGGTACAATGAAGACGACATTACCCACCTTCCCGTGCATGAACGCGCCTCGCGTGGGCTGGGTATCATGTTCCAGCGTCCCCCCACCATATCCGGGCTTAAACTGGGAAAGCTGCTGGAGGTGACTTCAGGGAATCATGCAAAAGAGGCCGAAGAATATGCAAAATATATGCACATGGACCGGTTTCTCGATCGGGATGTGAACAAGGGATTCTCGGGAGGAGAAATCAAACGAAGTGAGGTGTTGCAGCTGCTGGTGCAGAACCCCTCCTTTGTGATGCTAGACGAACCGGAAAGCGGAGTAGACCTGGAAAATATCTCCCTGATCGGTCATGCGATAGAGAAGTTACTGGAAAGGGACGTCCATCTGGTGAAGCGAAAGAAGAGCGGGCTTGTTATCACCCACACTGGATTCATCCTGGATTACCTGAATGCCGATCGGGGACACGTGATGTGTGACGGTGAAATCAAGTGCCATGGGAATCCCCGCGAAATTCTCAAGGATATCCAGGCCCGAGGGTACAGGGAGTGTATGGAATGCCGGCAAAACTGAAGGAAAACCCCGAGCTCTCCGCTGAGGATAAAGAAAGGATCGCCCAGACCGGCATCGATCTCATCAGCATGGGCACCAAGTGCGGAGTCTACTTCCAGATGAACCAGGAAGTGGTGAAAGCGGCCTGCTCGGAAGAAGGAATCGAAGTACTCTCGTTCCAGGATGCCGCCAAAAAGTATCCCGAGCTGGGGGAATATATCTGGAATCTGGTTCCGAAAGACAAAGACGAATATACCCGCTACGTTGCGAATGTGAAGGAACCCAAAGGATACGTAATCATCGCCCGTAAGGGTACCAGCAATATTTTACCCATCCAGGCCTGCCTCTACCTCGGCCGCGAGCAGATACAGCACGTTCACAATGTGATCATCGCAGAAGAAGGGGCAGAACTGCATATCATCTCCGGTTGCGCGAGCGGAAGACACGTCGGGAAGGGAGGTGCCCATTACGGGATCAGCGAGTTCTATGTCGGAAAAAATGCACGGATCAGCTTCACCATGATTCATACCTGGGGGGAGGAGATCGACGTCTACCCTCGCAGTGCTGCCCGGGTGGAGGAGAACGGTGTCTTCCTCTCCAATTACGTCTGTATGCAACCGGTGCACCACATCCAGATGTATCCCACCGCTCTTCTTGTGGGTGAGAATGCGATCGCTCGGTTTAGCAGCATCGTCATTGGACATCCCGGTTCCAACCTCGATATCGGTTCGAGGGCGGTTCTTTCCGCACCGGGTACCAGTGCCGAACTGATCACGCGGGCGATCACCCGCGGCGGTACCATCATCTCCCGTGGACATATCCGGGGAGAACAGGAGGGCACCCGGGGACACCTGGAATGCAAAGGCTTGATTCTGAAGGACGGGCGGATCTATGCGATTCCAGAGATTGAGGGCATTAAGGTCGGAACTGAGCTCTCCCACGAAGCGGCGGTAGGAAAGATTGCCCAGGAAGAGATCGAGTATCTGATGGCCCGCGGATTGGATGAAGAGACTGCCACCGCTACCATTATCAGGGGGTTCCTGGATGTGAAGATGGAAGGGCTTCCCCCTTCCCTTCAGAAGCAGATCGACACAGCTGTCGACGCCGCCGAGAAAGGGTTCTAAACAGCAATAACCGAGGCGTGGCGAAGATGGACGAGGATTCGTTCCAGCGCGAGCGTATGAACATGGTAGAACGCCAGATTGCGGCCCGCGGAGTTCAGGATCCGAGGGTGCTAGAGGCGATGAAGTCCATCCCCCGCCACCTCTTTGTCCCGGAAGAGTATCGCAGTTCGGCCTATGAAGATCGCCCCCTCCCCATCGGAGAAGGCCAGACGATCTCCCAGCCCTATATCGTCGCGGTGATGACCGAACTGCTCCAGCCCCTGCCCACGGACAGAGTCCTGGAGATCGGTACAGGCAGCGGGTACCAGGCGGCCCTGCTGAGCCAGCTGGCCGACCGGGTCATTTCAGTGGAACGGCTTCCCGATATCGCCGATCAGGCCAGAAACAATCTGAAGTCCCTGGAAATCACGAATGTCGTGGTGGTGGTGGCGGACGGGACACTGGGGTACCCGGAGGGAGCCCCGTATAATGGAATTCTTATCACTGCATCTACACCTGAAATTCCCCCACCCCTCATCGACCAGCTGGCCGAAGGAGGCCGCCTCGTGGCTCCGGTGGGCGGACAGGGGTACCAGGAGCTGATAAAGTTGGAGAAATACCAGGGAAAGACGGAAAAGACCTATCATGGCGGCGTAGTGTTCGTCCCCCTCATCGGTAAGTACGGGTGGCAGAAGGGATCGACCACATGAATATCATCGATGTCACCCGCCCTCTCTCCGCACGGATTCCCCTGTATCCGGGTGATCCGCCGCCCCGAATCACTCCGGTATATCATGGAGAGTACCGCACCACGGATCTCTGTTTGAGCAGCCATCATGGGACGCATATCGATGCTCCCTCTCATTATCTGGAGGGTGGTCTTACGGTGGACCAGCTCTCCCTGTCCCTCCTGATAGGGCCCTGCCGGGTCTTTGATCTACGGGATGCCGGCCAGGTGATCGAACCCGGGGCGATTCTTCCCTGCCTTGAATCCCATACCCGCATTCTTCTGCGCACCCACGCCTCTGAAATGAACACATTCGGACCCGAATTTCCCTGCCTGAGTCGTGAAACCGCCCGTGCACTGGTGGACCAGGGGGTCCGTTGTGTCGGGATCGATTCACCGTCGGTGGAAGAATGTCCGGGAGATGGATCGGTTCACCGAATCTTACTGTCCCATCACGCCGCGATCATCGAACTGCTCGATCTTTCCGGTGTGAAGGAAGGCGTCTACGATCTGATCGCTCTTCCTCTCCGCCTGGAAGGAGTTGAGGGCTCCCCGGCTCGCGTACTTCTCTGTGAAAGAGGAGGATCATCGTGAGTGCGATCACCGAAGCGGTTGACAAATTACGGATTCTGCTGGAAGGAAGTGGTCTGGAGGATGGAGTCGTTACCCTCAGACGGAATCCGGATGCCCCCCGTTGCCAATACGAACGGGGAGCGTGTATCGAAGCCCATTTTGGAGGGGGGTATGGACAAGTAATGACCAATTACCCTCTGCAGGCAGCGACCCGGATCCCTTTTATGTATGGGTCCCTTCTGACGAGCCCGGAGGAACGTACCGCCGCACTGGCCATTCTCAACACTGCGGCAGGGTTCCTCGGTCTTTCGCGGAAGCTGCACGCCTGCCGACCCTACGAGTATCCTGCCTGCCTGTCCGAATTGAAAGAGGCGATAGGCAAATTCAGGGTCGTGTGCATCGGGAACGCCTCCGTGCTCCCGAACGAACTGGCGTCCCAGCTGGTCGATGCTTCGGAGAAGGCAGAAGTGATTCTGGTAGTTTCAGACGGTGCCATCGCGCCTTCCACCGCAGATCAGATCGACACCTGGAGAGGCCACAAGAGAATGATCTTCCTGGGCCCTTCGTTTCCAGGCCTCTGCGCGCTTCTGGATCTTGAACACTGGTGCCCATACGGTCGGTGAAATACACTTATCTCCTCTGCCCGTATATTCCATGAATATGCTCTTTGGATCCTCGGGCATACGGATGCCGTATGGGGAGGAGCTTCTCCGCGTGGCGATGCTGACCGGCGCCGCCCTGGGCCGCTGCAATACCGAGGTCGTTGTCAGCCGGGACACCCGGACTACAAGCCCCCTTCTTTTTCAGGGGTTGGTAGGGGGATTGCTGGGAGCGGGAGTGGATGTATTTGATGCCGGGGTCACACCGACCCCGACTCTGGGATATGGATCGCGATTCTTTGATGCGGGGTGTATCACTACGGCTTCGCATAATCCCGAAGGCTATAATGGGCTCAAACTGTTCAACCCCGATGGATCCTCCTTTACCCAGGATCAGCAGCATGACATGGAGGAGATCTTGGAGCAATCCCTCTGGAGTCCCTGGGAACAGCAGGGGCACATCCTACCGTTCAACGCGATATCCCCCCACATGGCCGCCATTATTGACCGGGTAGAGTGCCACACCCCCCTCCGAGCGGTAGTTGATTGCGGAAACGGTGCAGGATGTATGATCAGCCCTCAGATCCTGACGGAATTGGGGGTTCAGGTGATCCCCTGTAACTGCAATCCGTCCGGGAGATTCTCCCGGCCTTCGGAACCCCTTCCCGGAC
>JBAIXL010000194.1:0-13244 GCA_037916685.1 Methanolinea tarda | reverse complement strand
CCTGTCCCCATTGTAAACGATCCTTCTCCACTTCTATTCAAAATGGAATAACCGAATGTCCCACCTGCCACCGGAAATTGACCATGGGACAGGATGTTCCGTTGCCCCATCAGTAAACAAATACGTTTTCCGATACGATCCTGGGCATCACGGTATGTTTTTGCCACTGAACAATACTCCGACAGAATCCTATCCCATACCAAAGAAAATTTGGAGATATCAAAGGCTCGGTCATTCTCAGAACCCTAAGATCTCATCGAGAATCTCAGCCGCATCTTTTACATATCGGGGGCATCGGGTAGTGACCACTTTCCTCTCTTTCGCCATCTCCAGCTGAGAGGGATCTGATAGATTGAAACCGATCAGCGAGGTGCAGTCAATCTTTCCGTTTCTTCGCCCGAATTCCTTCAGAAAGTCGTTTACCGCATCGTAGGTCCTCTCTTTTGATGCCGAATCGCCAGAACGCGCCATGCCATAGGCAAGTCCGATGACCATTATCGCGCCGGTAACGGCTCCGCATATGTTGCCAGAACGGGCCACGCCGGCGCCGAATCCACAGGATACCTTACGTGCGGTGACTCGGTCAATACCGAACGCCTGAAAGTATGTGGTACAGATCGCCTGTGAGCAGGAAAATCCACTATTGAATGCGGCCACTGCTTCCGCTGCCCGCTGAGAGGCCATAGAGAAATGTGGCGACCCGCCAGACATAGTGCTATCGGTTTGGACCGGTAGGGAAAAATGAGTTAGAGGGTTGGACAGTTACCACAGGACCCATCATGAAGGCGGCTGTGGGTACGAGTACGGTCTCCTTCCCCATTTCCTCCACGGGTGGCTCCCTGTTGTTTTGTACCATCACCGAGGGCAAAATGTCCCTGATCATCAGAGGACCCGGATGCGATGCGGTACTGGTACTGATATTTGCTCTGTTCAGAGATTCCGATGTTCGTGGATGCGGAATCCTGTACTGAGCCGGTCTGCTGCATCAGAATGCGATGCTGATGTTGATACATGTTCCCGTCGCATTCTCCATCCTGGGAACCGGTCTGATTTCCCAGGTACGGTCCCGCCGCACTTGCCGGAAGCACAACTGCTCCGATAAGCAGGAGGACCGCTCCAACCGCAAGAAGCGGTATTTTCAGATTCATTTCTTGTGTTCCTCACTGATGGGCATTCTACTGATGCCCACCAATACTTGTTCTCGTCTTCCCGCATTTATATTCAGAAAATGGGCCTGTTTCCAGGATGAGACTGGTTGTTCCCGACACGGGACCGGTTAGCACCACCCAAATAACAATGATGCTATAAGGAGTGTACTACCTTTGGATGAGTGGAGAAACGGCAGGTCGTCGAATCGGGAAGACACTGGTGATGGAGGGCGATGAGGAGTTTCTTCATGAGATCGCGGATTTCATGGATGCCCTCGGTCAACCGCAGAGGCTGCGGATACTAAAGGCAATAGAAAAAGAATCCAAAGATATCCGTCAGATCGCAGAAGAAACCGGTCTGACCTATGAAAACACCAAGAAACATCTTCGCCGCCTTCTCGAGACCGGACTTGTTCGGAAAGAGGCAGGGTTTAGCCAACCTACCTCGAGAGGAATGCTCCCGGTATGGAAGTATACGCTAGCTGCCGATGCGGCAACCACGATCATTCGAAACTTCGGGGTCTTCTCCACCCTGAAAAATTCTATCACCGATACCCTGATCGCTTCACGGATGAATGAGATCCGCAAGTCCGTTGCTCCGCTCCTGGACAGAAGCGAGGCAGCCCTTGTCGTGATCTCGGGACCTCAGGATGGCCGGGTCTTTCCCCTGGCTACTAATCCGATTGTCGTGGGCCGGGAGGATGAAACCCACCCATCATCCGATCCGAGTATGAGTCATCTGGCACTCCCTGCCTACCATGCGACCGTCACGAGGATCTCCCATCCCCACGCAATGATATACCGGGATCAGGATCAGTGGTACATTCGCGATAAAGGAAGCACCAGCGGGACTGCGGTGAATGGGGTTACTATACCCGCAGAGACCGCCATTTCTATCGGAAACGGGGATGTCATCGAACTGGGGAAGGGCGCAACCAGTGCGTGGATTGTTCTGATCATCCTCCCACGGGAGCCATCATGACATCATACCGGTTCTTTCGTCTCATCGTGATACTTTTTCTAGCGGGTATCCTGCTCCAGTTCTCTTCTGTTGCCGGAATGGAAGCAGGGAACGATCTTGCGGGTAACGGCCTGAATATGACACCAGAAACTGCCAACCCTCAGGCATCGGGTGGCGAAGCACAGGTCCCCCCCGAACCCGGTCGGCACGGTGTGACCGGGACCGGAACTGCAGCACCCACGACCCTACCCACCATACCGGTCCCGGAAACGACGTCTGTGATATCTGAAACCCCCACTACCCCGCCCCCTGATACCTCCCCCGACGCACCGCCTCCTGAAGGCGCAGGCACAGGTTCTGGGTTCCCCATGGACGTCGGATATGCACTCCTGGCAGGGATCGCCCTTGGAAGTTTGATAGCGATTCTCGAATCTCGTAAACGGCTCTTGCTTCGGGAACCCGACAGACGGGGAGTTGTTGCTCTTGTTTTTACTCTGATCGCCATCGGCGTCATGGGATCGATCCTCACGACACAGGGAATTGGACAAAGCTGGCTTCTCATCGTTCCCATACTGCAGGCGGGGATGTTCTGCACTTCGATCGCTCTGGCGGGGGGCTATCTTGCAGGGATTCGCATGCCGACCACAGTTTTGTTCCAGGCTCTGGCAAGTGTGATTCTGATGGTTGTGATTCTGATTATGGTATTCTTGCCGGGTCAAGGTATTCTCCATCCTTATTCGCTTCTGCTGTATGGAGGATCTGCCGTGTTCTCGTTCTGGCGATGGCGAGGGCTGGAGATACGCCGGCCTGTGCTGCCGGCCGAGCCAACCCTTGATCTCGGGGCGTCTGATCCCCACCCGATTACGATCGGCATGTCTGAAAAATATCAGGATGTGGAACTGATCGCTGTGGGAGGAATTGCACGCGTGTATCGAGCACGACGGAGGAAAGACGGCAGGATTGTCGCTGTGAAGGTACCTCTCACCACCAACGAGGTGACGGGGACAAGTTTCATGAAAGAAATTCTTGCCTGGCAAAGCCTTTCTCATCCCAACATCGTCGCCATCACCGATGTCTCCATCCTGCCCTTTCCGGCGGTGGAGATGGAGTACATCCCCCAATCACTTGCCGATGTGAAGAAACCTGTGGAAGTCCCTATGGCGGTGAAGATCATTCGAGGCATCGCCCAGGGGCTGGCATATGCCCATGGCAAAGGTGTCATTCACCGGGATATTAAGCCGGAGAATATCCTGATCGGCAACGATGGCACTCCCAAAATCACCGATTGGGGCATGAGCCGGATCCTGGCATCCCGGATGCCCACGGTGGTAGGATTCTCGGTCTCGTATGCGGCCCCCGAGCAGATCTCCCCTTCACGTTTTGGCCAGACCGATGCAAGAACTGATATATTCCAATTAGGAGTGGTATTTTACGAGCTGGTGACCGGATCGAGGCCTTTCCAGGGAGAGGACAGCGGGGAGATTATGGAGGCGATCCTCAATCGGAATCCCATTCCACCCTCACAGTTGGTAGACGCCGCAAAACGGGTTGAACCCATAATCCTTACCTGTCTGGCCAAGAAACCCGAGGATCGGTACCCCTCCGCACAGGATCTGCTGGCAGCGCTGACGCGAATAAATCAGGGGGGGCAGGACGATTAGCCGCGCGGAATTTGTCAAGGAGTAGGAGCACAAGGATAATTCGGAGGCTCTCACCTTCGGTAAGAGTCCGATACCGTATTCCGAGATCTTTTCCCGGGTATTCTCAAGATAGGGTAAAGTTATTCGATGCGGGTCTGGGATTGTTCCCGCATATAAGAAAGTAGGTAGTACGGCCCACCTACTCCTTTCCCCGTGGACCCACTTCCTTTCCATCCTCCGAACGACTGGGATCCCGGCCATGCGCCGGTGGTGGCGCCTCCCTCGCGATTGGCGTAACAGACGCCGGATTGGATGTGTTTGAAAAAGTATTCCCTCTCTTCTTCATCCTCTGTGAATATGCCGGCCGTCAGTCCGTAATCCGTCGCATTCGCTCTGGCGAGTGCGCTCTGGAGAGAATCGAACGTCTCGAGAATGAGGAAAGGAACAAAAAGCTCCCGCGATATCAGGGGGTGATCGGGGGGCAGGCCGGTCACCAAGGTAGGTTCTACATAGAAGTTGGACGCGTACTTCTTTCCTTCGAGAACACGCCCACCATACAGGATGGTTCCTCCATCCTTCAGACAGGTATCCACCGCATCGTGGAAGGTATCGCGCCCGTGTTTGTCGATTACCGGGCCCATGAATACTTCCCTCTCTCGCGGGTCCCCCACCGTTATCTCACCCATTTTTTGGATCAAAGCCGGGACAAAGGAATCAACGATTTCTTTGTGCACATAAACCCGGGAGGTCGCGCTGCACTTCTGACCGCAGTATCCGAAGGCGGAGCGGATAACCCCCTCAACTGCTTTCGGCACATCGGCAAATCGGGTAACGATGGCGGGATTCTTGCTTCCCATTTCAGCGATAATGGGTTTGGGATATGGTTGTTCGTGGGAGAAGTTCCGGTACAGCCACATGCCGGCATCCCGTGAGCCGGTGAAGGCGATCCCTGCGACATCCGGATGCTTTACCACGAAAGAACCGAAGGATGCCCCGGGACCGGTAATAAACTGTAGGGCTCCGGGAGGAATCCCTCCATCCATGAAGGCATTGTACAGATGGAGACCGGAAAGGGGGGCTTTGGAGGTGGGCTTGAACACTACCGTGTTTCCGGTAATCAGTGCCCCGGAAACCATACCGGCGGCAAGAGAGACCGGGAAGTTGAACGGTGAGATCACCACCCATACCCCATGAGGACACAGGATGCTTCGAGTCATACCACCCTCCGAATCGGGCCGCATCGACCGGGTAAATCCACCATTTTGTTCAAACATATCGGCATGGTAGCGAAGCATATCCACTGCCTCTCCGACCTCAGCGATGCTTTCGGACCGATTTTTCCCAACTTCGACGCTCACAAGGGCGGAAAGAGCGAACAATCGTTCATCCAGTCGGTCTGCTATGGTTTTCAGGATCTGGACCCTTCGCTCCCACTCAAATGCACTCCATGAGGAAAAGGAGGTTTTTGCCGCTTCGATCGCGGTTTTCACATCAAAATCATCTGCATCCTGAAAGGTGCCAATGGATAGTGAAGAATCGATAGGAGAATACACCGTAAACTCACGACGGGCATATTCACTCTTTCCATCGATCCACAGGGGATGTCTTTTTCCCAGATCGGAGGTCAGTTGTTCGAGAGCCTCTTCATAGGCACGGTGCACGCTCTCGTCCGTGGATAAAGAGGTATAGGTGATCTTTTGCTTCATCATGTTCATTCTCTCCTTTATAAGCCCTTTTCCTGAAACACCCCGTCCAGGACCGATATCGCGGTGTCGATATGTCGTTTTTCGATAATAAGGGGCGGACAGAACCGGATCACGGAATCTCCCGCGGGCAGAAGGGTCACTCCCCGTTTAAATGCTGACATCAGAATTTCGTTTCGCTCCCTTCCCGCTGGCATGCGGGATTCAGGATCCTGGACCAGCTCCATTCCGATCATCAGACCGTGGCCACGGATATTCCCAATCAGGGGATGATCTTTCTGAAGGGCTCGTAATCTTGTTTGCAGATAGTCCCCCATATCGCGCACATGCTGACCGAAACCGGCCTGACGCATCAGTGAAAGGACCGCACGACCCGCGGCACAGGCCACGTTGTTCCCGGCAAACGTACTGGCATGGGAACCCGGGGGCCAGGTCATCACCTCGTCACAGGAAACGGTAACTCCCAATGGTATCCCCCCTCCCAGCGCTTTGGAGAGGCAGACGATATCGGGGACAATGCCGGCATGTTCGGAGGCCAGAAACCGCCCGGTCCGGTAACATCCCGACTGTACCTCATCGACGATCAGGAGGATCCCATGCTGGTCGCATAGTTCCCGCAGTTGGGGAAGAAAGGAATCGGGAGGAACGATGTATCCGCCCTCGCCCTGAATGGGCTCTACTATGATCGCGGCCAGTTCTTCTGGAGATACCTCGCGCCGGAAGACCTCTTCCTGAATATAGGTAATAACCTCCTCTGCACAAGTCGAAGGATCGCCTCCGTATGGATGATAGGGATCCGGATAGGGGGCGTGGATCACCGGCAAGAAGGGACCGAAGAATTTCCGCTGGATCACCTTTGCTGCCGTAAGACTCATGGCACCATAGGTCCTGCCATGGAACCCGCCATAGAACGCGAGAAAATAGGGCCTTCGGGTATGGCGTCGTGCCAGTTTCAACGCGGCCTCCAGTGTTTCTGCCCCGGAATTTGAATAATATACACGGCACAGGCCTTCGGGTAGCATGGAGACCAGTTCCTCCGCGAACCGAATCGGGACCTCAGAACAGAAATCGAGGAATGCACCGTGAGAAAGACGGGAGATCTGGTCTACTGCCGCGTCCACCACACGGGGATGATTCCAGCCCATGTTCATGACCGCGATCCCCGCGGTGAGATCCAGGTAACGGTTACCATCCACATCCCAGAGGTTCATTCCTTGCGCCCGTTCGATCACCAATCCATACTCTCGTACCATGGACTGGGAGATGACCTTGGCATCCCGCCGTAGTATCTCCTGGGCGCGAGGGCCGGGTGGTCCAACTGAGATTAGGGGTTCCATGCTCTTACATCAACAAACCATACATAAAACTAACGGATGACCGATTTCACAAAGAGAAGCGTCAGAGCTGGTGCACCATGACATCGAGGGCTCCGTGCAAGATCCCCCGGTCGAGCACGGGTGCGGAGGCGGGATATACCCGTTTATTTATAGTACGGGCAACAACTGACAGTGAGGAGGCCTACGATGGTCCTGACAGAGCAGGCGGTACAGTCGGGAAACAGAGGGTTAAAAAACAGACTCGCACAGCTCGAAGGTACCTTTTCCTATGAAGAGACAGCCTATCATCTGCCCGTTGCGTACGCCCTGACCGGTACGTCCGTCGAAAATGGCGATAGTGCCCGTGATGCCTATAACCGATCTCAGGAGAATGTGCTGGTAGCGGTCGAATCTCTCGTCGCCGCACGGGAAGCCCAGCATCCAACAGCTCCCCCCTTTACCGGTTTCATTCCAGATGCATTCCTGCGTAAGCTGGGATACTCTCTTGTTGACGGTAGCATCCTGGGACTGGCGCTGCTCGTGGGCAAAGCCCCTCGGGCAGACATGGTAGCAAGTCTCTGCCGCGAGCTTCAGGAGAAATACATGCTCACCTTCCTTACGGGAGAGAATATCTCTGCCCTTGAGAAGGAGCGGGTCAAGGTGGGGCTGGAGTACCGCCTGGTACCCCTGGGACCGGAGGCCCTATCTGCGATCCACTTCGTGGACATTATTGCCCGGGTGGCGCTGATGTTTGGAGGAGTAGCACCCGGGGATGCCGGCAGGCTCATATCCTATGCCCAACAGAGAGCAAGGGCATTCGTCATCGCGTTCCCAGGCCTCACCGAGGAAGAAATCGCTTGCATTGACGGGATGCGGGTTCTGGGGATCCCGATCCTGTCGGTGGGGGAAGGATATGAGGGGAGGGAATGGACCGCGGTCACACCTGCCGAGGCGGTCCCGAAAGGAATGGAATTGAAGGGAATTCGGGTACAGGTGACCACGGTCGCCGTCCCCATGCACTGTTCCCCGGCCTTTGAGGGGAAGAGCATCCGCAAAGAAGAGATGTATGTAGAGTTTGGAGGCGGTCGTTCCCCCGCATTTGAAATTCTAAGGATGAAACCTCCGGGTGAGGTCGAAGACGGCAAGGTGACCGTGATCGGGCCGGAAATTGAGGATGTCAAGGAGGGATCCGCAGTTCCACTGGGTATCGTGGTGGAGGTGGCCGGGGGCCGTATGAAGAAGGAGTTCGAACCTGTACTGGAACGAAGGATCCATAATTTCGTAAATTACGGGGAAGGAACCTGGCATGTCGCCCAGAGAGACCTGATCTGGGTCCGGTTCTCCCGCGAATCGGTTGCCCAGGGTCTGCGTATCGTGCATCTGGGGAAACTGATCGCCGCAAAATTCCGTATGGACTTTCCGCAGCTGCTGGACGCGGTCCAGGTTACGCTGATCACCGATGAGGCAAAAGTCAAAAAAGCCATGGAAGAAGCAAAATACGTATACGGAGAGCGGGATGCCCGCATTGCGGGAATGAAAGATGAAGATGTGGATACCTTTTATTCCTGCACGCTCTGCCAGACATTTGCCCCTAATCATGTCTGTATCATTACCCCCCAGCGGTTGGCTCTCTGTGGTGCGATTTCCTGGCTGGACGGGAAGACCGCATATGAAATCTCCCCTTCCGGGGCAAACCAGCCGGTTAAAAAAGGACCCCTGATCGATGCACGCCGGGGGGAGTTCGAAGGAGTAAACCGCTTCGTCCGCAAGGCCTCCCATGGAGAAGTGGACCGCTGTTCTTTATACAGCCTGATGGATGCACCTATGACCTGCTGCGGTTGTTTCGAATGCATCGCCGTGGTTCTGCCGGAAGTGAACGGGATCATGGTGGTGAACCGGGATTACCGGGGAGACACCCCTTGTGGGATGAGTTTCTCCACCCTGGCAGGTACCATCGGAGGGGGCGCCCAGACCCCAGGATTCGCGGGGGTCTCCAAGATCTTCATCGCCAGCCAGCGATTCTTTCAGGGAGAAGAGGGACATAAACGTCTCGTATGGCTTCCAACTCATCTGAAGGAGGAGATCGGAGAACGGCTCCGGGAAGAACTTAAAAAAGAGGGTCTGGAAGACCTGTACGAAAAAATTGGTGATGAAACCGTAGCCACGACCCTGGAAGCGCTCACCGCGTTTCTGGAACGCGTGCATCATCCCGCGCTGGAAATGGCGCCCATGCTGTAGGGGGAACCGGGCGTGGAGACATTCACATGGAGCGGCACCATCGGTCGGGTTACCATCGGTGCAACGAAGAACGAAGGAGGAACCCGAACCCACTCCTGCACAGTGGGGGGTGCCCACAATCTGCCCTTTCTCGAAGGTGCCATGGGTATACCCCGGATCGCCCTAGAGATTTCTGACGATCCCGCGAGCTGGTCACCTATCGTTCTGGAATATACTGGAGAGGTAACCCGGGACGTGGGTGCGTGGGCGAAAACATCAGAGAAGGAGTATGGGGCCGACCTGATACGACTTCATCTGACCAGCACGAGGAAACGTGGTTTTTCGGACATCAGCGGACTGAAAGGAACCATAGAAAATGTTCTTCAGGGGACCGGTCTGCCCCTGATTATCGAAGGAAGCAATGAACCATCTCTGGACAGCGAGGTCTTCTCTGCCTGCGGTGAAGCGGCGGCGGGTGAACGGGTGCTGTTAGGAACGGCCGAGGCGGATCGGTATCGCAGTGTCGCGGCCGCGGCACTCGCATTCGGCCATGCTGTTCTGGCACAGTCGCCGATCGACATCAATCTGGCCAAACAGCTCAACATCCTGCTCCATGAGATTGGTGTCCCGCACGATCAGATCGTGATCGATCCGTTCACGGGAACGCTCGGATATGGGCTGGAGTACTCGTATTCGGTGATGGAGCGCATTCGTACCTCTGCTCTGAAAGGAGATGCAGACCTGGCCATGCCCATGCTCAGTGCTGCGGTGGACTCTCTCAATATACGGGAAGTGCGGGAAGCCCCGGAGGATATGCGGGGCGAGGCGGCAGTGATGTGGGAATTTTGCGCGGCCTTCTCTGCAGCTATCGCCGGTGCGGAGATCATCTGCGTCCGCCATCCGAAGACGCTAGAAAAACTGAAGGCCACATTCCTCCACCTGAACGGAGGCACGTAATGGCCCTCAAGGCACTCGACATTTACAAGATTCTGCCTAAAAAGAATTGTAAGGAGTGTGGATATCCCACATGTCTTGCGTTCTCCATGAAGATCGCCTCCGGAAAGGTGGACCCTGCCTCCTGCCCGTATCTGGATGAGGAGACCCGGCAAAAGCTCGGAGCCGCCACGCGGCCTCCTATCCGTCGTGTGCGGATCGGAGTCGGCCCCCGCAAGGTGGAAGTGGGTGAGGAAACGGTTCTGTTCCGCCACGACAAAACCTTTAATCATCCCCCTGCCCTGATGGTGGAGATCCTAGATACCTGGCCCCGTGAGCGCGTGCGGGCCATTGCCCGCGAGGTTGATCGGGAAGTGTTCACCCGAGTTGGGCAGGATCTCTTTCTGAATGGTTTGGCGGTCCGGAATGTCTCCGGCAAGGCAGAGGAATTCCGGAACACCATCGCTGCCATCGAGGAAGAGGCAAGTCTGCCCGAAGTTCTCCTGTCGGGAGATCCCTCTGCGCTGGAAGCAGGGCTCGCAGAGTGCGGGACCTATCGTCCCCTCCTGGGTACGGCTACCGGAGCGAATTATTCAACCCTCTGCCTCCTTGCCAGGAAGTATGGATGCCCTCTCATAGTCAAGGCAGATTCGATAGAGGCTCTCGCCGATCTGACCACCAAATGTGTCAAGGAAGGAGCAGAAGATCTGGTGATCGATCCGTCTCCGGCTACGCTACATGAGTATCTCCAATATTCAACCCGGATTCGGAAGGCGGCGGTGGATCGTACCGTGCCTGAGGTGGGCTATCCGGTCTACTGCGATGCCGCGGCGTACCCGGTTCCGGATGCAGCTTGCGCCCTGGGGATACTGAAATATGCGTCGATTATCGTGGTCCCTCCGCTCGCCTATCCCCAGAAACTTGCATTCCTCACGTTACGCCAGAATATCTATACCGACCCGCAGAAACCGATCCAGATGGCTCCAGGCCTGTATCCGGTGAATAATCCCGCCAAAGAATCGCCTCTGCTGGTGACGGTCAATTTCTCCCTCACCTATTTCACGGTACTCGGATATCTAGAAGGGGCAAAGCTGCCCTGCCATCTGCTGGTAGTGGATACAGAAGGGCTTTCTGTCCTGACTGCGGTGGCCGCGGGTAAACTGAACGAAACCCTCATACGGGACTCCCTGAAAAAATTTGGTGTGGAAAGCGTTGTCAACCACCGAATCCTGGTTCTTCCCGGATATGCAGCACCCATTTCCGGCCGCGTTGAAGATATCACCGGCTGGAAGGTGGTCGTAGGTCCGAGGGATGCCGCGGATCTGCCAGAATTCCTGGAGAAGGAGCTGCGATAGTCATGCCCATCGTTACCTTTCTTCCCAGTTACCGAAAGGTGGAGGTGGAGAAGGGAGCTACGATTCTTGAGGCCGCCCAGAAGGCGAATCTGAATTTAAACGTGGTCTGTGGTGGTCAGGGTAAATGTGGTAAGTGCGTCATCTACCGTAAGAGCGGAGACACGGAATTTGACCGGGAGAAGTACGCCCTGTTTTTTACCCCTCAGGAGCTCGAGAGGGGGGCAAGCCTTGCCTGTAAAACCGCGGTGCTGGGGGATGTCTATGTGGAGGTGCCCGAAAGCACACTCATTCAGGAACAAAAGATCCTCGAGGAGAGCCGTGCGATCGATATTCCGATCCTTCCTTCTGTGACCAAATATTATGTGGAGATGAGCCCTCCCACTCTTGAGGATCCCTCCCCCGATCTCACCCGGCTCCTGTGGCAGATTGAAAAGCAGGGAGGACCGTCCGTGCGTAAGATATTCGCACCCCTACCTATCCTTCGGGAACTCTCTCGAACCCTAAGAGAGAATACCTGGAAGGTCACCGCCACCGTGGCGATCGTACCCGGTGGCTACCGTCTGATCCACATCGAGGGTGGGGATACCAGGAAGAGGCTCTACGGTGCGGCCGTAGACCTGGGAACTACCTCTATCGTGGTCACGGTTCGAAACCTTATCGATGGATCCATTGTCGGAGTAGCCTCCAATTATAACCGTCAGATCAGCACCGGTGAGGATATCCTCTCCAGGGTAAATTATGCGCGGAAAAACGGCCTTTCCCGTCTTAAGCAGCTGGCTGCAGAGAGTATCAATCGTGCACTCCATGGTGCCTGCAATATGGCAAATATCGATATGGACGATATTTTCGAACTGGAGATCGCGGGAAATACCGTTATGACCCATCTGCTGCTGGAGATAGATCCCGAATATATGATTGCGGAACCCTATGTTCCTGTGGTCCGCAGATCCATCTATACCACCGCGGAACACCTCTCCCTGGATGTGCACCGCACGGCCGGAGTGTATTTCTTCCCCTCGGTATCCAACTTCATCGGGGGCGATATCATCGGCGATATACTCACCTCGGGCATGGGGGAGCAGGAAGAAGTCACTCTTCTGGTCGATATCGGAACGAACTTCGAGGTGGTGCTGGGGAACAGGGACTGGATGTTCTCCTGTGCCGGTGCGGCGGGGCCCGCCCTGGAAGGGGCCGAGGTACTATTCGGTATGCGGGCGAATGCCGGTGCGATCGAGAAAGTGCAGATCGAAACCCAACCATTCCGGGTCCGATATGAGACGATCAATCAGATCAAACCAAGGGGAATATGCGGATCCGGCATGATCGATCTGCTGGCCGAGCTGCTGCGGAGCTGTTATATCGATCGAACCGGGCGTTTGGACACCACCACCCGCAATCCCCGGATCCGACAGGGAATTTATTATCCGGAGTTTGTAGTGGTTCCCTCGGAAGAGACGGGAATCGGAAAAGATATCGTCATCACAGAAAACGATATCCAGAATCTGATCATGAGCAAGGCGGCCATTCTCGCCGCCTGTTATACACTCATGGATGCCGCAGGAATCAAAAAAGACGACATCGGACGGATTTATCTCGCAGGAGCCTACGGCAACTACCTGAACCGGATGAATGCGATCACCATCGGTCTGATACCCGAGGTGCCGGTGGAACGTATCGTCACCATCGGTAATGGGGCGCTCGCAGGTGCCAACATCGCCCTGATCAACCGGGATAAGCGCAACTCGCTGGACTCCATCGCCCATGAAATCGCGTATATCGAGCTGAATGCGGATCCCACGTTCATGGACCGGTACACCTCCAGCTGTTTCCTGCCTCATACCGACCTGTCGCTCTTTCCTACCGTGGAAAAGATGCTCGCAGAATGCCGGTTACGTAAAGAGGGGTGATCCATGGCAGGCATGATCCCTTCACCGGGGCTTCAGGCTACAGGGGTGGGAGCGCTACCCCATA
>JBAIXL010000193.1:0-11222 GCA_037916685.1 Methanolinea tarda | reverse complement strand
AGTGTCCACCGTGTCCACCACCAGCATTCGTTCGTACGCAGTATTGTCCGGGATGGTGATAGGGAGGACCAGGAAATAGAGGATGCCGATAGGAGACTCTAAGGTACTCCGGATCTGGTGGATAACCGCGTCGCCCGGATAATAATAGATCCCCATAAATCCAATGGAGCTCTGGGACGGAGTTGTATTCGGGATCGCCGCTAGGGTAATTTCATACGTCTGTACCTCTCCTCCATGAAGGACCGTCAGAGACAGTCTCTCCCCCGGATGCGTGGTGTTCAGAATGGACGTGACATCCTGTACATTGGTCACCGATATCCCGTTCACCGCCTTGATCAGGGAATCGGGCTGGATTCCGGCCTGGTACGCCGGTCCCCCCTGATACACCCCGTAGATGATCGGGGCGGTCGGTGCAGTGACCAGGCCCACCAGAGCGATTAAGGCCACGAAACAGATCAGGCCTACCACCACGTTGTTCATGATCCCTGCCCCGAACATTCTCATCTTGGGTGCAGGCTCACTCTTTTGCAGTTCATCCTCATCCGGTTCCACGAAGAATCCGAGAGGAATGACCGCGAAGAGCACCCCCATGCTCTTGACCCGAATATTTTCCACCCGGCAGAGGATGGCATGGCCGAATTCGTGTATGGCGATAGTGAGGAACAGCCCTACGATGACGGACAGAGTCAGCGGAACATATTCATTCAGTCCTGGAATCAGAAGGATGTTCTGCAGTCCGGTGGGAGGCTGAGGATACAGGATCGCCTGTCGTAGGGAAATGATCAGGAGGAGCGCCATGAGGATAGAGATGATGGCCACCATCACCATCCCCACACTGCCGTATACACGGAGACTTCGGCGATACCGGATGAACCAGTCAAAAAAACCGACGTTGAAACTTTTTACAGCCAGGATCGGTCCGTAAAAGGCGATATGATCTCCCCAGGGTTTCTTCCAGGCAAGAATGGCCGCAATAATCCCATAGGCTGCGACCACCAGAAGGAGGAGATAATACCATTCCATCGGTAGTAATGGACGCTAAAAGATAGTAAACGTACTGGTAAAACCTAGAAATCAGTTAATTTTCGCTGACGGAGCGTTTCCAGGTACTCCGTGATGGTCTTCCACGACCTGCGGGCAAACGGGGGCGGGGAACGGTGTTTCCGGATATACTGTTCCAGATATTCCCTTGTCAGCGGGTCCGCGGGATATCCACTGCCAAAATTGCCATACCGTTCTCGCAGTTTCTCCACCTCACGATCCCGGATCACCTTGGCCACGATGCTGGCTGCCCCCACGATGGGATAGGAATGATCTGCCTTATGTTCCGAGATGATGGTACAATCCCAGTCCATGAACCGTCGCATGGTCTCCGCGTGGCGTTCCGCGATCACATCCACCGCATCGACGAATGCCTTTTCGGGCCGTAGCTCCTGGATCACCTCTGCGTGAGCCCGGGCCAGGCAGACATTCAGGGTGGAATTTTCCAGGCACTGATCGATCTCCTGGGGGGTGACGATCACCACCGCCGTCATGAAGTGCTTCTCCACCAGCGCGTAGAGCTCATCTCTGCGGGCGGGAGAGAGGGTTTTGGAATCCCGCATTCCCAGACGCAAGCATTCCTCTTCGGTATGGCAGCAGACCGCAGCGACCACCATGGGCCCCAGCACCGCTCCCTTCCCCGCTTCGTCCACACCACAGATCGTCACAAGGCACCGTCATCTCTGATACGTCCTGCAGCACCATATGCATTATGAAGCGAAACAGAACCCGATTCAGGCCTGATGCGGGAAAATAGCAAACCAGAAAATAGATATCCTGCCAAAGGGAGGGCAGTGTACAGGCCCGTGGTGCGAACTCCCTTAACATCTTTTCTTGCACGGCCTTCCGGGACGGCACGGGCCTGTTTTGAATACCGCAAGAGTATTGATCTCTCACGTCCATGCGGATCTTCCAGAAAAAAAATCTCGTCCGGATCGAATCGCGGCCATGATTTCCGCCGATTTACGGCGAAGTGCCCGTATCGGTCAACGGCTCCGGGCGGGGAACACGAAATCCCGTTCCCGATTGAGTTATTATTCCGGGCGAATCAAATCTATTAATCGGATGTATATCATCATCGTTGGGTTGGGAGGGATTGGAAGAAACCTTACCTCGATCGCCTCGGAGCATGGAAACAATGTGGTGGTGATCGATCAGGACGAATCCCGATCCAGCGATATCCTGGAACGATATGATGTCCTGGCTATTACCGGCAATGCGACGGACAAGTCGGTGCTGGAGGACGCGGGAATCGACCGGGCGGATGCGCTCATCTCCACGACCAGCGATGACGCGGTGAATCTGATGACCTGCTGGCTGGCCAAACGGTTTAATGTCCAGAATGTGGTCTCCATCGTGAACGAGAAGACGCATTCCGAGCTATTCAAAGATGTCGGGGTGAAGATCGCGGAGAACCCGGATGAACTGGTGGCGACCCGATTGTATTACTGGGCGGTGAATCCGAAGATGCAACAGCTGATCTCCATTCCGGGAGGCTCCATCTTTGAGATCGTGGCCGAGGAGAACGCACCCATCATCGATCACGAAATCCGCGACATCATCGTGAAAAATTTTGTGTTCATCGCCATCCGCAGGATCAGCGGCGAACTGATCATCCCTTCTGGATCGGTTAAGATCCGGCCCGGGGATACCATCCTCGTCTTTACCAAGAAAGAATCGGAGGCGGAGTGCATGCGCCTCCTGAATAAGCAGTTCCGCCCTTCAGCTGATTGAATCCTTGAGGGCTTTGAGATCGATCAGCAGTTTGGGATTGCGGGCGATCAGCTCCTTTACCAGGGAGAGGGTGCTGAACTCTTTCAGATTGATCTTGGAGATCGACTGCACGAGTGCATTCAGTTTTTTATCGGACAGGGTAATGAAGAATTCCTTTATCTTGTAGTTACGCCGGAGGGATTTGCCCATACGGGATGACCTCCAGGTATCGTCGTACTGCTGAAGGGCAGAGGCTCCGCAGTCGCCTTTCGCGATACAGTCCGCGGCCACTTCCGCGGCCAGCTTTCCGGTATACATCGCGTTATAGATACCACCTCCGGTGAGAGGGTCACTCACCCGGGCCGCGTCTCCCACGATCAGCAGGCCTCCCGATACGGTGGTAGGGAGAGGCTCACAGATGGGCACCCCGCCCACAATGAATTCGATGGGCTTACCCTGGGGGAACCGGCTGGAGACAAAGGAATCCAGGAAATCTCTCGGGCGTTTTCCCGGACCGCATTTACGGGGGGTGACACCGATGCCGACGTTTGCACTCCTCTCTCCCTTCGGGAAAACCCATATATACCCTTCCGGGGCGATCTCGTTTCCGATGTAAAAGACCGTGGCGTGGGGATCGATGTCCACACCGGTCAGGAGATACTGTGCACAGGTGGCCAGTTCCCGCATGGGAATGGTGGTGTCGATCCCGCACCATCGGGCGAACTTCGACTCCACTCCATCCGCCGCCACCACCGTCTCCGCCCGGACCTCCCGGACCGCGCTGCCGGACTCCAGGAGGGCACCCCGGACCATGCCATTCTCCATCAGGGGTGCCACCGCCCGCGTCTTTACCTGCACATCGGATCCCGCCTCGGCGGCCCGCCAGACCAGTTCTCGGTCAAAGATCTTGCGGTCCAGGATGTACCCCACCTCGTTTCCTGCCATCTGGGATTCCAGCACCAGTTCCGTCCCATCCGGGACCACGATCTTGGCCCGATCTATCTCGGCGGAGATCCAGCGCTCATCGGGTGGGATAAATTCCCTGAGAAGTTCTTTCCCGATTCCCTCCGCACAGCGTACCGGTGTTCCGATCGCGGGTCTTTTCTCTACCAGGCAGACGGACAATCCCATCTCCGCTGCCCTGTGTGCCGCCATCGCTCCGCCGGGGCCCCCTCCGATGACAAGGAGGTCATAGGCAGACTTCATCTTTCACCTCTAATGCCCCCAGCGGGCAGGCACGCGTGCAAATGCCGCACTCGATGCAGGCGTCATCCACCTCCAGATAGGCGTCAATAAGTTCCAGGGCGCCCTGCGGACAGACCGAAACGCAGGCCCCGCAGTATCCGCAGATCTCCCGATGAATTTTAAGCATTATGATCTGTTGTGGGGTACATCCCATAATGCTTACTTTTGAGCGAGATGGTCCCATAGCGACCACCCCCTCCCGGACCGATCTCGATTTCACCGGTGCGGAGGGCCTGGATATACTGCGCAACTCCCTCATGGATGCTCTGGATCTCGGCGATAGGAGTGTCCATTAACACCGTTATTTCATCTCCAAAGATCATCAGGAGGTTCCGGTACAGAACCTGGCATTTCCTCGTTCGGGATGAAGACGTCCCCAGGACCTGGCGGAGGATCTCCCCGAGGGCTACACAGCGATGATAGGGGGGGCGGAGAGTGGGAGGAGAGGTGGAGAGTTCGCGTGCACGGTCCCACACCCCTTTCTTGATTCTGCCGCCATCCTCCGAACAGCGCCACCGGAGGGTCTCTGCCTCGTTCCGGGAATACTGATAGTAGCAGCGGCTGCACGCGGTGCGGTTGTATTTTCCCACTTCGGGAAAGAATCCCGCGTTATAGACGATCCGACCCCGGGTCACACTCTCCAGTACTGCGGAGACGGAGAGGTCGGGGATCTCGATTCTGTTCCATTCCCGCCCCACCTTCACCGGATCCGCACTGTGAGCATCCGAGTTGGAGAGAAACGGTACTGTGGCCAGATCCGGGATACCCGAGGCATAGGTCGTGTCCGCACTGAGACCCAGCTCGAGGAAATCGACCATCTCATCCCCGTAACAGTCCCGCAGATGATCGAACCGGGCGAAGAGCGAGGTCCAGGGAGTGAATGCATGGGCCGGCCCGATCCGTCCCCCGAGCTGATGCACTTCACGGGCGAGGGTCTCTCCGGTGATAGAGACGTGCGGACGGCCGGAGGTCCGGATGTTCCTGCTCCAGGAAGACAGGGTGGTTGCCAGCGCTTCACAGGCGTCAAAATCTTCCATCAGGACGAGGTGATGGATGCGGTTTCGGTCTTCCACCTCTGTCGTGGGAACCAGGACGATATCATCCCTCCCCTCAAATTTCCGACACATCTCTCTCCATTCCGGATGAAGTGCATCCCCGCTCCCGAGCACCTGGAGTCCTTTCTGACGGGAGGCAGAAAATAATCCGGGGAGGTCCATGGTCCGGGAGGTGCCGATGGAAAAACGTGAATGTATGTGAAGATCGGCATTGACCTGCATGCCTATCCGATATAGACGAGATCCTCTCCGCTCTTGCGGCGCTCGTCCCGTTCGGACTCCTCTCGCAGTCCGGCGATGAACTGTTCCATTTCTTTGGCCCGATCCGCCAGCCGGGTGGGATCCACCTCGATATGGAGCAGTCGGGAGAGCACAGAGAGGAGTTTCCGGGCGCTGATGGGATCCACCAGATATCCGCTGGTTTCTCCCATCAGGCAGATCCCTTCCATCCCTCTCTCGCCTCCCATACCCAGCAGCAGACCCGATGTACCGACAATCCCCATCCCTCCATCGGAGGGGAAGACGCCTCCTGCCTCGATGACCGCACCTTTGAGTTCTTCCAGGTTTACCGCCGAAAATACCTGAGGATCATCCACGAAATGGCCGACACCATATCCTCCCAGGGTATAGATCCGGCGGACACCGAAGCGTTCTGCGACATCCAGATAGGCATCGGCCAGACGGAAATGTCCCTCGCTGCTTCCACTCTGGGCATCGCCCACCAGGAAGAGGAGATTGGTCTCTCCCCTAAAGAGGTAGATCTCATTGTTCATCAATCGGGCGATCCCCTGCTCATCTACCAGAACCTGAGGCGGAAAATAAACAGAATGGATCTCCGCCACCCGCTCCGCCCCAATCTCCTCAATCATGTACTCGGCTACCAGTTTGCCGACCTGACCGATACCCGGGAGTCCCTCGATCAGAACCGGAGCCTCGATAGGCTCTTCGGTGAAGCAGGTCACTCGTATGTCTTCGATGATCCCACCGGCTTTCGGTACTTCCAGAATCGGTCCTCAGGGGAATATCGGGGCGGGTGCGCAGACCGGGTCGCGGTTCCGCACACGGGACAATATTCCCGTATCGTATAGGTACCGTCCTCCGGGCAACGCCTGATGCGGGCTTTCATGCGGCTTTGGCTTTGGGTTTTCTGCTGAATTTCCCTGTTCCGCCGGCCTTCTCCATCACCCGGATCGCCGCCGTCGCCGCCTTTTCGATGGCCTTCTCTGCCTGTTTGTAATCCGGTGCGGTCACCTTGATGCGGTAGGTGGGGGCGCCCACATAGATCAGGTCGATGTCCACATCTTCGATCTTGGGCTGGGCACTGCGGAGCGCCCGGCGTATGATATTGACTCCGTCGGGCTTGGTGGAGGTGAGGTCAAGAAATCCGCTGATGGTGACCCGGGGGATGCGCACGTTGGTACGGGCATTTTCCATCAGGGCTTCTGCCACCGCCGGCGGAAACTGCAGCCCCTTGAGAGCGGCTTCGCCGTGAACTACGGCATCTTCAAAGAAAGAATATAGAAATCCGTATTTCTTGAACAGGATGTCTTCAATCTGGTGGGCGGGAAGTCCCGTGGATTCGCTGACGAACTGGATCCATTTCTTTGCTTTCTGTTCGTTCTTCCATTCCCGTATCTTTTCCCGCCTCTGGTGATCATTGACGTCTTTTAACGAGAGGTCGATGTGGCCCCGGGAGGGATCCACATGGATCACCTTACAGACCACTTTCTGGCCTTCCCGGATGAAGTCCCGAATATATTTGACCCATCCCGTGGCCACTTCTGAGATCGGAATCAGGCCTTGACGTCCTTCATACTCGTCCAATTTGACGAAGGCTACGAAGTCCTTGACGTTTGCGACTGTGCAAACCACCAGTTCGCCTTCCGATGGCCAGCCCCGTTCCTCCATATGAGTATCCATTTCAGACGAGTTCTGCGAGTTTTTCCGCTTTCAGGTCCGCTTTTCCCCCGGTCGGTTCTGCGAGGACGCGTCCACAGACCACACAGTCTACCAGGGTACTGGGCTTTTCGAAGATGATCTGTTCATTTTCGCAGTCCGGGCATTTCACCCGGATGAATTTGCTGCGGTTCTCTCTTCTTGCACGCACCATGTCAGGTTCACTCCGTCAGTTCAAACTTGCCTGCCCGGAACCCGGCCCGTAAGTGAGCTTTCTTGCATACGGTGCATCGGTAACGGACATTGATCTTCTTGGTGGGCTTATCCCCTCCGGGAACCTTACTGAACTTGCCCATATTCCCTACGGCACCCCTACGGGCCTTCTGGCGGTCGATCCAGTTCAGGCCTCGGGTCTTTCCCTTCTTGACCTTCTCCACTTCGTGGACCTGATGGGTTCTGCAGTAAGGACAATATGTCCTGAATTTCACTGGCATTTTCATAAAATAATTACCTCTCTCGAATAATCAAACGAATACCATAATTATGAGCCGGGCTTTATATTTAAGGCTATGTTGTGGTCGCACAACACCTCGGCATTGATACGGGGAAGGGTGACCACATCCTCTTTTTTGAGCTCATAGGTACGCCCATCCACTCCCAGGAATGCATCCACGTCTGCGAGCATCCGTACCACCATCTGACCATTTTCCCGAACCGGTGCGGATTCCTTGTCTAAGTCTGCCTCTTCCGGGATCCCCGATGCGGAATCCACCGCTCTGGGCCTGCCCTCCGTGGTGGTCGAACGGCAGTCTTCGAGGGCCGTGAGGATGATACGATACATCTCCCGCTCCGGAGGAATCATCTTCTTCATCTCTTCTCGATCTACTGGTGTCTCCATACGAGCTCCGGCCAGGGCCAGGATCTTGCGGGAACGAAGTTGAAAGAGCTCCCGGATCGTCTCTCGCAGGGAGTGAATCTCCTCGATCAGAGACCGGGTTTCCTCGCTTAAAGGGTCCTCTGACGCATATACCTGGACCTGGAGTTCGGCCAGGTACTTCCGGGCGGCCTCGTACGTATCGGGAGCGATCTCACCAAGACGTGCGGATTCGCGTTCATTCAGAATAATATTCCGCAGATTATCCAGATGCATCAGGAACCACCGGCCACATCCGCCATCCCCCGGCAGCAGAGGAATACAGCGAGTGCTTCTGGAACGCTAGAGATCTTGCCTTTTTCGATAATATAGCTATTTCCCAGGATCTGCGTGGTAAGAGACAACACAGATTCTACTGGTACGGTACGTTCGCCGAATGCTACGGCGTCGATCAGGGGGTCGAAGTCCGGGAGTTCACGGATGGTAAGCGGTGTTACCCGCAGCCCGCTCCCCCCATGAAGTGAGCTAGGCATACGGATCAGCCGCTTGGTGTCCGTAGTCACCGGCTCATCGGCGAGGGCGCCTTTCTCGCGTATGAGGCGGATGAGATCCTGATTCTCCTCGGTAATAAGGAGACGCAGGGTACGGTCCTTCAACAGGGCTCTGCCCTGGTTCTGTCTCAGGCTTTCCAGATGGTTTTGGATTCGATCCCGAAAGTAGGTGACCGCTTTCTTTCCCACTCCGCAGGAGACGAGATGCTCTTCAGCCTGTTCGGGAGGTAAGGCCGCCAGCCACTCCAGGTAGGAATAGAGCGCTTCGCGGTACCGAAGGCTCCATCCGGCTCCCTCAACCCGACCCTTCTCCAGCATCATCTTCGCCTCGATCCCGGTCCCGCAGACGTAATCGATCATCTCCCGACGTTCCTGACTGCCCCACTGACGGATGGAGGGATCCCGTATGTGGATATGGTATCCCCGTCCCCCGGAAAAGACGACCTGCAGCTGACGGGGATCGAAGTTCAGCTCTTCGGTGAGCATGGATAACAGTTTTAGGGTCTCTTCTTTTACCCGTGCGAGCATCAGGTGATACGGTCCTCGCATCAGATGATCGGCATCCAGATCAAAGATCAGGTCGGCACCGGTCCATCCCTTTTCTGCCATTGTGGGTGCACCCGGGCGGGCATAATAGGCGGACGAATGAAATGTATGGGCGGGAGCCACCGCCCGCAGGTAATCCTCCAATTCCCGGGGCCCCCCGAAGGACATATGCCGGCACATGCGAATCTCCGGATATGCGGGATCAAAGAAGATAAACCCCCACTCCCTCTCCGCCAGCGAGGGAGGAGGGATGACAAATCCTCGCGAAAAGTACTCGGAAAAACGCTGCCTGAGGAATTCCAGAGTGGCCGGCTTCATGCAATTCGCTTCTCCATATAGGGTCCCTTGCGCAGATAACCATGCTTTCGGTAATAGGGTCGTACCCCGATTCCGCTGAGGACCCTTAAACAGGAATAACCGGCGCCGGATGCCCGCTCTTCTGCCCGCGCAAGCAGTTCCTCACCGATCCGGCGGTGCTGCCACGCAGGGCGCTGCGGAAGGGATCCCACCGGGACCATCTCCCCATACACGTGTAACTCACGAAGGAGCGCGGTATTATCCGTTTCGGTATGGCGTGTGCCTTGCGGTAACCGGAGCCGGGCAAATCCGATCAGTGCGTCGCCGGAGACAGCGGATTGGAACAATTCCTCTCCACCGCAACAGGAGTATCGCAGCTCCTGCAATTCCGGCTCCCCCCCGGTACGGTTCCGCCCCGCCTCCCGGCAACGGATGCATCGGCAGGCTCCCCCGCGTTCGTGGAGCCTCTGCTGGGCCAGCTGTCGGAAGTTGCTGTGACGGGAACCGGCCACGATCAGCTTCGCCGGAATATCCCGCTGGATCCTCTGCAGCCGGACATACTCCGGAAGCAGGGCTTTGATGGATGCGATGAGATCGATCAGCTCCCCCTCGGTATAGGGGCAGTACGATTCGGCCCTGTACAGCTGTTCAATCTCGGAACCGGGGGTGACCAGCGTGGGGTAGATCTTGAGAAAATCCGGTCGGTACAACGGATTCTCAAACAGTTCCCGGAACATGTCCAGGTCTTTCTCCAGCGTACTTCCCGGAAGATTGGGCATCATATGAAAACCCACCTTCATTCCGGCGTCACGGAGCCGGGTATTGGCCCGGACTGTATCCTCTACGGTGCATCCCCGCCGGTTGAGGGAAAGAATTTCGTTGTCCAGGTGCTGCACTCCCAGCTCCACCTTGGTCACCCCCAGATTCAGCATCGGACCTATCTCCCGGGCGGTACACCAGTCCGGGCGGGTCTCAAAGGTAATGGCCACACAACGAACGGTGGCCCGTTCATTCCTCTCTGCAACCTCCTCCCAGGATGGCGAGGTTTGCCCCTTTGCTTCCCCATATTCATTCATTGCCTGAAGACACCGGGCCACGAACTCTTCCTGGTACGAGAACGGCCGTGCGGTCATGGTCCCGCCCATCACGATCAGCTCCGCTTTACCCACCCGGTGCCCGAGTGCTTCATACTGGGAGAGACGGCTCTCCACCTGGGAATACGGATCAAAGTCATGCTGACGTGCGCGGAGGGCGGCGGGCTCTTCACCGGTATAGCTCTGGGGAGAATGAAACGGATGATTCGGCCCTCCCGGACAGGGCAGGCATTTCCCGTGCGGGCAGGGAAACGGCGAAGTCATCACCGCGACCGGCGCGACCCCGGAGAGCGTGCGGGTGGGTTTGAGCTGGAGAACCTTCCGCAGAGCCTCCCGCTCGGACATCTCTGCAGCGGCAAGAATCTCGGAATTTTTCGGTATGTGAGAGGAGGCGTACTTCCGGCAGACTTCGAGTTTGATCTGATGGATGTCGGGAATGTCGCGAGCAGAAAAGATGCGGGAGATGATCTCCCGGTATAACACCCGCTCATCCATGGATTAGTGCTGAACCGCCACCTGCCCTGTCGGAATCTCGGGACTGTAGCCGACCACGGGACCGGCCTGATGACTGTGGATGTGCTGGACAATCTCCTCGCCGAGAGTCAGAATGGCTTTTTTGTGCAGGACTTTGTTTTTATGAATGTGAACGGGGGAAACATACAGAGAAGAGTATTTTTCAGCAGAGATTTCTTCACCGGTTGCGTTCTCGTAATACCGCTTGATGTGTACAAGAAGCATATGCAGATGTAACAACTCCTCCTTTTGCACGCTCTCACCTTTGCCTACAACTACTATTTTTCGAGGATAGATATACTTTATTGGTGATCTTTATATTGACCGAATCCCGAACTCTCGGATGTCTGGTGGGTCTGGCGACGGGGGATGCCCTGGGTGCGCCGGTGGAAAGCCT
>JBAIXL010000192.1:0-1776 GCA_037916685.1 Methanolinea tarda | reverse complement strand
GGAAAGGATGGTTTTCCACTCCCCATCCCGTTTCACCCGTGTCTGGATGGCGAGTTTCTCCTTTATTTTTTCAATCACATTGCTGGCCTGGTATTCCTCACGGAAACCCACTACGGCATTCATCAGAAGGAGGGCGAGGATGATCCCAAAGTCCGCCCAGTGACGAAGGACACCCGAGAGCAGCGCAGCAAGCATGATCATCCACGGAATGGGGCCCCAGAAATAGGTCAGGAATTGTAAGATGGGGTGGACTTTTTTTTCCGTAATCTCGTTATACCCGTAGGTGGCACGACGGTGTTCTGCCTCGGTGGAGCGAAGACCATTAAGCGAGGTATCGAGCTGTTCCAGCAGTTGATCGATGGAGAGGGACTCCTCTACCACCTCTTTCTTCCCTTCCTTTCGTTCACCAGATTGGGCTTCGCTACGTTTTCTCATACCGCGACTGGTTTCAATTTAGTTTTTATCGGTAGAGCCTCGATACGACGGGAAGATCGTTGGCCATCGTATTCCGGGTACGCCTTCGAGCCATGGTGATGAGGGTATTTATTATATTTCCGTATGCCACCGCAGGAGATCAGAAGAATATATAGGGACCCACACCGGGGTGTCCCATACCTACCTGACCATACGACTATATCGTAACAAGGGGAATCGTGATTTCACCCATTGGCCAGTGGGAAACCTTATATCGTATTGCCCATACTATGCTGGCCATCAAGACGGAGCTGAATCGTCAGGTTCGTGGAAAGAGTCACAGATATCCGTATTTTACGGGATAAGGGTGATGGGAGCTCTGAAATAGTTTCGAGGGATGGATGGCATGAAGGAAGGGGAAATATCAGTTCTATTTGGCGGAAAGGCAGGAGAAGGAATCAGCAGTGCGGGTCAGGTTATTGCTCAGATCCTGGCCTACCTTGGGTTTCGGGTGCACATGTATTTTGATTATCCCTCATTGATTAAAGGAGGGCATAACTTCGTCATCATCCGAGGTGCGTCGGGCAAGATCGGAGCCGTACGGAGTTCCGTGGATTTTCTGCTCGCGCTAAACCAGGAGACGATCGATCGCCATGAATCACGACTCAACGAGAATGGGATTATCATCTTTCGTTCCGATGTGGAGAAACCTCCGACGGGAATTGCGGTCGATGTAAAGAAGATATTATCTGAAGAAGAAGCCCCTGCGGTGATGGGAAATTCTGCGATCTTAGGTGCCTTTGCCCGTGCTGCGGGACTCACCTGGGAGGAGGCAGAAGCGGCGTTCCGGAAATCATTTCCCAAACAGATTGAAAAGAATCTACAGATCGCCCGAAAAGCCTATGATGAAGGAAAAGAGGCACCGGAAATCTCCCTTCCGGGCACTCCCCCTTTGCCCGTCGTGAGTGGGAATGAAGCGATCGGCCTGGGACTTATCGAGGGCGGACTTCAGGTGTACTGCGGGTATCCGATGTCCCCGGTATCCAACCTCCTCCATTTCCTGGTGGGTTACGAAAAAGAGCTCCACATACGGGTGATCCAGCCAGAGAGTGAGACCGCCGTCATCCTGATGGCGCTGGGATGTGCCTATGCGGGAACCCGGGCCGCCATAGGAACCTCCGGAGGTGGTTTTTGTCTGATGACCGAAGCCCTGGGGCTTGCCGGAATGGCCGAGCTTCCGATTCCTATTGTGCTCGGACAACGGCCCGGACCCAGTACCGGGCTGGCCACCTACTCTGCCCAGTCAGACCTGAAGTTTGCCCTCGGAGCGGGACAGGGGGACTTCGGGCGACTGATTGTGGC
>JBAIXL010000191.1:0-1613 GCA_037916685.1 Methanolinea tarda | reverse complement strand
TTGCAGGGTCGAACCGGAAACGAGAGGGTCAGGTTTAAGTCCAGTCGCCTCATACCCCGTAGGAATGGAAGAGGAAAGCAGAAAGGGGGTCCTGATCCTCGCCCACCCCTACCGTGCGGCTCTTTTTTTCTGGATCCTTTTCTTCCTGTTCAATATACTGGGAGGGATTATCGGTTTCCCCCTGCTCGGAGAGCCAGCCCTCCTGGTCACCCTGGCCTCCCTTGTCACTGCTGCCGGGGGTCTCTTCATGGTCTGGTACCTGGGCTGGTGGAAGCGGGCCGGCTACGCCGTTCTCGGACATATTGCAGATCTGCCCCTGTACCTACTGCCGGCAGCCATGGCCTTCCTGCCCCTCTTCGAAGAGACGGCGCCGACATCTCAAGGTACTGTCGCCATTTTTATCATTCTCTCTATTGTCGTGGCCCTTGCCGAGGAGACTTTCTTCCGGGGCCTGATTCTCCAGTCCCTCAGGCCTGCAGGGATCTTGCCGGCAGTCATTCTCTCCTCACTCCTCTTTGCCCTCCCCCATCTCCTGAACTCCCTCGGCGGAATCTGGGACCCGGTCTTCACCCTGGTCGACACCTTCGCTGCCTTCGGCATCGGCATAGTCTTTGCTGCCCTTGTCCTCAGAACCGGGACCATCTGGCCACCTATCGTGATGCATGTCCTGATCAATGCCATCGCTCTTTCGTCTCTCGGCTCGCTGACAGTTCCCCCCCAAAGCCCTGAACAGCTCATCGCCACGCTCATTGCCGGTGTTGTTATGGCCGTGTACGGATTATTCCTGCTGCGAGGCCTTCCACGGGAAGAGACAGCCGGTTCCACAAAAGAATAGCCCTGACTCACCGCCAGCTATTTAAGGCCGCAAACCTATGGGGCAGCGGTGCACGAAATTTTTGCCTGCACAAATCAGGAGAATGACCTATGTGGGGAAAACACACGGAAATGCAGGGAATGGGCATGGAGCACGTGGATCCGGTCATGATGGCCATCTGGCACAAGGCCGATGATGCCACGAAAAAGATGTGGACTCTCCGGATGCTCGATGAGAAGATCATGATGAAGGAGTTCTGGATCAAGCACATGCAACACAAGCTGGAGACCATGAAGACCCTGAAGTCAATGATCGAGAAGATGTAAGAACGCTCCTGTTTGAGCGTCGCAAACTCCGACACAATCTCTATCAGGTTCCCGGAATGGGGGTCATTCCGGAGAGTATTTTTTTAGGGAGAAATAAGCCCGATACGGGCTCCGTTTTCAAGGATCGTTGCCGTGGATCCATCTCCATCGGAATTGATGTCCACACCGTTGGAAAAGTCCTATTTTATCGATTACTTTTAAAAAATAAGTCATTTTTGAGGATTAAAAACGTGCTCAATAGAAGCGTTCTGAACGGGGCTGAAAAGGGATCGTAGTTTTTGGTCGATCGAACCTGAGATCGGTCCCTGGAACGAATCTATGGAGATCTCTGAAATAAGGTTAATTCTTTGTTATTTATAATAAGGAAGCCTAGATTAACGTTATTATCGATTTTATCTCCTGGTATCGATCTCCCAGAGCACCTTTTTTGCTGCCTCCCGAATCGGGGTAAGTTCTGAAAAGATATTTAGACT
>JBAIXL010000190.1:0-1638 GCA_037916685.1 Methanolinea tarda | reverse complement strand
CTATCGTGGTACAGCTGGTGAATAATGACCACACACCGATCATCCCCTTGGTGACTGCGACGATTACCATAACCGTAACCGGAAGCACCACCACGACCACCGTCCCTCCCATCACCACGATGCCCATAACCACCATGACCATGATGGGATATTGACAAAAATCTCTTTTATTTTCGGAGAATTTATTAAAGATAGTGAATTTTTGAGAGTTGTATAAGGGTTATCTGATCCGTGTGATGGATGGATCAGAACAACCATCGCATCCCCATCGGTTTTAATAATCAATGAGGTGATGGTCGTATTCGTCGAACCAAGTCGCGGTCTTATTGCTTTTGAATACCATGAACTTCCCGATATCATCGGGATTAGCGGCCTGGTGGTACCGCATAAACACATGGTGGGCTGTTTTCCCCACAATCTCGATCTTTCCACTGGCATGGGACATGACAAATCGGGCCCGTTTTGCGAGCCCTGAGCAGGCACTCCACGCCTGTTGAAGGATCTGGTAAGAGGTTTCCACGGGTATTTGGAAGAACCGGTTTCCCGTAGAAGGTCGGCACTGGAATACATAGTAAGGTGCAATCCCCGCAGAGGAAAGCCCACGGAATAGGTCAGTAAGGGTGGTGGGGGAATGGTTGATTCCCTGTAGCAGCGGCGTCTGGTTTACCACCATGACGTGAGATTTTTGGAGCTCTTCGATCGCTTTTCTGGATACCTCAGTCAACTCTCTGGGATGATTGAAATGTGCCATTAAGTAGATTCGTTTCTCCGGTGTGCTGTATCGCTGGAACGTGTCGAGGAGATCCTTATCATTGAGAATCCGGTAAGGGTTATACGCGAGGATCTTACTCCCGATGCGGATGATATGGACGTGCTCTATCTCCCGCAATTCCTTTAGAATGGCATCCAGCATACGGGTTTCGAGTGTCAGCGGATCTCCTCCCGTCAACAGGACGTTGGTGATCTCAGGATGACTCCGGATATATTCGATACCTTCTGTTACATCTTTCACGGTTTCCCGTTCTTCATTGATGAATAGACGTTTTCGGAAGCAGAATCGGCAAATTCCTCCACAGACGTCCGATAAAAGGAGAAGCCCGGTCTGCGCATATTTGTGCTGGACACCGGGAGCTTTGGTGAACGTTCTCTCGGAAGAAGGATCAAAGGAACCTCCTCCCTTCAGTTCCTGGGGATCGGGAATTATGATCTTCTTTAGTGGATCGAGACCATCCTTCCAATCAACGAGAGATAGATAATACTCATTGGATCGGAAAGGGAATTTCTCGCATACTGTCTCCATAACCTCCTGTTCTTTTGATTTTAATCCTACCAAGTTATCGAGATCGGATATAGTGGCTACATACTTGGGATACATTGTTTACACCTCTTTCTTAGGCTCGGGTCAAATGTTTTCGAAAGATCATGCAGGGTTTAGAACCCCAGAGAGTAATGGATCGAATTCGATCCATACTCAATTAGAACTGCTATGTCGATCAAATCCTTAAGAAAGTCAGGAATCGATGTCGATCCTGTCCTTCGTCAGGAAGATCTTCTAATTCTCTCTAATGGCCTAATAAGATTACGCGGAAATTATGATCCAAGCCGATTAACCTTGCCGTAGGAGACGGGGGAAATATC
>JBAIXL010000189.1:0-6407 GCA_037916685.1 Methanolinea tarda | reverse complement strand
GGCCCACGTCTCCGGTACTACCTACACCTTCACCAATGTGCCACCCGGCACCCATACCTTCTCTGTGCAGCTGGCCAACAATGATCACACTCCCGTGGAACCGCTGGCAACGGACAGCGTCACCGTGACCGTGGTCGCAACTTTAGGCGAACCGTCTATCACGATCGTCGAACCCCCTGAAGGGGCGACACTACCCGTTGGAAATCTGACGGTGCTCGTATCCGTGAAAAACTTCACGATCGTGGACAAACAGGGACAGGCAAATGTGCCCGGGGACGGCCACGTGCACTTCTATCTGGACGTGAGCCCGTTGCCCAGCACCCCCGGCCAGCCGGCCATTCCGGCGAATGCGAGTGCGGTCTGGGCCCACGTCTCCGGTACTACCTACACCTTCACCAATGTGCCACCCGGCACCCATACCTTCTCTGTGCAGCTGGCCAACAATGATCACACTCCCGTAGAACCGCTGGCCACGGACAGCGTCACCGTGACCGTGGTCGCATCTTCAGGCGGACCGTCTATCACGATTGTCGAACCTCCGGAAGGGGCGACACTACCCGTTGGGAATCTGACGGTGCTCGTATCGGTGAAAAACTTCACGATCGTAGACAAGCAGGGACAGGCGAACGCGCCCGGGGAAGGCCACGTGCACTTCTATCTGGACGTGAGCCCGTTGCCCAGCACCCCCGGCCAGCCGGCCATTCCGGCGAATGCGAACGCCACCTGGGCGCATGTTTCGGGCAACACCTACACCTTCACCAACGTTGCCGCCGGCATGCACACCATCTCGGTTCAGCTGGCCAACAACGACCATACTCCGGTCATCCCATTGGCCACGAACAGTGTGAGGGTGACCCTCACCGCCACTCCTGCCACTCCGGATCTAACCAATCAGAATTCTCCGGGAGCGGCCACGTTTACGGTCTATCCTTCCCGAACCCGGCTGAAGACCCCGCAGGTCCCCGTGGGCCTCCAATTTGTCGCCGGAAATTTCACCTCACCGATCAACATCGCCCTGCCGGGTGACAACACAGGCCGTCATTTCCTCGTCGATCAGACCGGATTTGTAAAAATCTTCTACCTGAACGGAACCGTGCTGAATACCCCGTTCCTGGATGTCCGCGATCGCATGATCACCCTCGATCCCACGTATGACGAACGGGGGCTCCTCTCTATCGCGTTCCACCCGCAGTTTGCAACCAACGGAAAGGTATACGCATACTACAGTGCGCCACTCCGGGCCAGCGCCAACAGCAGCTGGAGCTGCACCAATCACCTCTCCGAATTCACCGTATCCACGAGCAATCCGAACCAGGTAGATATGTCTTCGGAACGCATCCTTCTGGAAGTGGACAAACCCTACGAGAATCATAACGGAGGCACACTCCTGTTCGGACCCGATGACGGGTATCTGTACCTCCCCTTAGGAGATGGAGGAAGAGCGGATGACACAGGAATGGGACACACCCTGATCACCGGGAATGGCCAGGACCTGACCAAGATCCTGGGTAAGGTGATCCGGATTGATGTCGATTCCACCTCGGCGAACAGGCCGTACGGAATTCCACCGGACAATCCCTTCCTGTCGACCCCGGGTGCTCTCCCCGAGATCTATGCCTATGGATTCCGAAATCCCGCGTTTACGACCTTTGATTCCGGGGGAAGCCACAAGATGTTCATCGCGATGGCCGGTCAACGGCTCTTTGAGTCGGTACTGATCATCTACAAGGGCGGAGATTATCCCTGGAATATCCGCGAAGGGACCCACTGTTTCGATCCCAATAATGACTTTATGCCTCCGGCCGGATCGTGCCGGACCGTCGGATATTCCGGGCAACCCCTTATCGGTCCCGTGGTGGAGCTGGGCCATGATGTCGGTGACACCATTGTAGGCGGTGTGGTATACCGCGGCACCCAGATCCCCGCCCTTCAGGGAACCTATGTCTTCGGCACCTGGTCCGATGAGAACCGCATCGTCGGTAACGGATCCCTGCTGGTCGCCACCCCTCCCGGCAACGTGGATCTCTCCGCACTGCCGAACACGGCTTCCGCCGTCACTCCTGCGTTGAACGCCATGTGGACGCCTCAGGAGATGCGTGTGGCCAACAACGGCAACGGACGCATCAATGCATTTGTCCGGGGTCTCTATGAGAGTGAAGCCCATGAAGTCCTCGTCGTCATCAACCAGAATGGAGGACCGGGGCTTTCACCTCAGGGATCGGGAGAGATCTGGATGATGGTCCCGTCCACAACTCCCGGCCTTATGAATACCAGCCGGAACGTCACTCCCACTCCGACCCCGACATCGGTAAGTGGCCAGTCAGTCACGTTACAACTGACCATACAGGGTGACAAATTCAGCCCGACGACTCTGACTGCGCCGGCAGGAGCGAAAATCACCCTGGTGTTCAATGACCGGGATCTGGATCCGCATAACTTCGCACTCTATCCCTCGGCATCATCCTCCAATGCCATCTTCCGCAGCCCGGTGATCACCGGCCCGGTCACCCAGACCTATGTCTTTACCGCCCCGGCCACTCCCGGGACCTATTATTACCGAAGTGACCCGAATCCGGGGGTCCAAGGCACCCTGACCATCACCTCGGCCAGCTCCGGGGGCGGAACGGGAGGAGGGTATTAATCTCCAATTTTTTTAATAACCGACGGAATCTTCGTTTGGAATGATATTCTCCTATAACCACAAATGAACGATGAAATCTGCCAGTTTTAGAGGAACGATGGTGATGGTGCGTACACGGTCTATTCCGATCACGTTGATCCTGCTCCTGGCGGTTGTCTTGATTGCCGGATGCAGCGGACCGGGTCCCGGGCCCGTCCCATCCATCACCCCCACACCCATAACCTCCTCGCCGATCCTGACCGAAACGCCTGCCGCCCCTCCCGAAGTCTTCATCGTCAAGCCCGCTTTCGATGCCGGTATTCCTGCCGGTGATGTGACCGTGGTCGTGGAAGTGCATAATTTCCGCCCGGTCAGTCCCGACGGAAGAAACAACCATTTGGGCGAGGGCCATTTTATCTATTACCGGGATGTGGTCCCCCCGGTTGCGCCCGGCCGGCCCGCCTTCTCTGCACCGGGCACCTATGTCTCTACTCCCGACACCTCCTATACGTGGCATAATATTACGGTGGGAACCCACACGTTTGCGGTCCAGCTGGTGAATAACGATAATACCCCCCTTAATCCCCCGGTGGTGACGGATAACGACGTCACCGTGTTCAGTCCCAGCAATCTCTCCTCGTATCCCTAACAATTGAAAAAAGTGACCGGGATAGTATGGTCACTTGCGAAATCTTCTGCAGTGAACGGATCCGGGTTCCGGTGGATGCAGAAAGAGAGACGCGATGATGATACCCAGAATCGCCACCGCCAGCGAATATGGAAAAATTCCCAGATACGTTCCGGTGGTGGTCCGGATGAACCCGGCCAGCTGGGGTCCTGCGATCGCCCCCGCTCCATAGGCCAGAAAGACGACCCCGTAACATCGTGGGTAATCCGCCGTCCCGAAATAACTCGCGGTCGCGGTGGGAGCGATGGCCAGCCAACCGCCCAGGCATCCCCAGAATATCGCAAAGGATGCGATGTAGACCGGAACAATCGGCCATTGCCACATCATCAGGGATGCAAGTGCGATAAGCACAAACGAGATCATGGCGATGGACCGTGGATTGAGGTGGTCGGTGAGGGAGCCGAACAGCGGTCTTCCTCCTCCGTTGAACAGGGCAAAAAATCCCACCAGTGCCGTCGCGAGGCTCGTCTCGATATGCAGCAGATCGGTTCCGACCGGTTGTGATACCGAGATCGCCATGAGTCCGGCCATACAGGCAAGGAAATAACAGATCCAGAGGGCTCGGAACGTCGGTGTCTGAACCATCTCCGCACGGCTGCATTCGCAAGTTCCATGCCCCCGTTTCGTAACCGAGGGATCCCAGCCCACAGGCTTCCATCCGGCAGGTGGAAAGGAAAGAGGCAACGCGAGAGGAACCGTGAGCAAGATGATGAGGAAACCGAAGGTACGGAACGTGCCGACAATTCCATAGGCGGAGAGGAGGTAACCGGCGAGGTTTGCGGTGATCAGGGCAGAAAATCCTACCCCCGCAACGGTCAAACCCACCGCAAATCCTCGCCTATCTGGGAACCACCGGGCCGCCACGGCGATGGTGGCGCCGTACGCGATCCCGACCCCAAAGCCCCCGATCACGCCATAGGCGATAGACAGGGTCACGATGGAGGTAGCCACCGATGCCGCCAGCCATCCCACTCCGGTGAGGATCCCGCCAAGAATGGTCACATTCCGCGGCATCAGCGTATCGACGTACCTGCCGGTCAGGAGCATCGTAATCGCGAGCATGGCAAGAAATACCGAAAAAGGAAGAAGGACCTCGTTTACCGTAACATCCTGGCCGAGGGTCGTGGTAAAGTATTCCGTCAGGGGAGAGACAAACACGCTCCAGGCATAGACGGTTCCTAGCCAAAGATTGATGATCAGACCAAGGGCCACAAACAGCCATCTCACCCTCTCCGGGCGCATCCCTAGCATCACGGGTGCACTTCTTTCCCGGCTATCCTGCATGAAGACCTCTCAACTTGAATCGCTCATCCTTCTTCCGTACGTTCATGTGGATTTTCAGCCATTGGATGTCCTTTCGCTTAAAAGAAACGGATATTCATTCTGTCCCCACGCGGATGAGGGCGTACATCGGTGTATCGATGACGCCCAAATTCGTTTCTGACAAAGGGTATTTTGTATCGCAGCGGAGAGAGGTTACCGATACCCCACCCGTATGTTCGGCCGGCTTTTCGTTTCGATTCCTTTCTTTTCCGAAGCCGCGATTCCTGTCGCATCTTGGATTGTGGGTGCATCGATCTTTGCCCGCCATTTCACGGCCTGTCCCGTCCGAAATTGGCAATTTCACCTTAAAACAAAGATATACGGGTAGCAAATTGGCCTGGAATTCATGGAATGAAGTGGAAATTTGAAAATGTTCACGATATACCGTTCAATTTAAGACAAAATATTTAAACAAACACATTCAACTGATATGTTCGGCACCGGAATGGTGTTCATTGGGGAAGTGATACGATGAACGCAGTGAATGCATTTATCGGCATCATACAGCTCATTATTGCCATTATTTTTGCTGTTGTTGCCCTGTATATCGGATTCTCCGTATTTGGAAGAATCACCAAGGGAATTGATGAAGAAAAAGAAGTCCAGAAAGGAAATGTCGCGATCGGCATCCTGATGTTATCGGTTTTCATCGGCATTGCTATCGTGGTACAGTCGGGAGTGGCGGGTCTCTCCACAGGGATTGCTACCGCGTTCAACGTTGGTATCTTCTCCCTATCCGGCATCGCCGCCATTATTGCCGCGATTGTCCAGCTGATTCTCGGTATCGCCCTTGCGGTAGGAGCCATTTATCTGGCCCTGCGGGTGCTGGACCACTTGACCAAGGGCATCGACGAATTTAAGGAGATTCAGAAGGGAAACATCGCGGTGGCGCTCGAGATGGCAGGGGTGATCATTGCCACATCTGTGATCATCCAGTCAGGAATCCTGGGCATCACCGCGGCCCTGATATAATCTTTTTTTCCATTTGATACTGAGAAATTCTTGACCTACTGACCCGCTCTCAATCCACCTCACAGTAAATCGTAGTACCGTGCCCTACAGGTCATTTTCCCCGGTATCCGTGGGCGAATGCCGCACGTCCCTGACGTTCTGCATTACTCTTGGCCCTGCTTTTGGACGAAGGATCATCAGGGTCGAAGAAGTACTTCTTACCATGCTCACCCCACTGGAAATACCATCCCTCGATGGTATGATGCATTTTCACCGGCATATCGATTCTCCCTGCTCTTTTAATGAACGGAGGAAGGGGAATTATGATCCCGCCTTTCTCCTCCATTGCTTCGTCTTAGGATCCTTCTCGTATACCTTCTCCACGGCATTCCAGGCAACCTTGAAGGCAACCTCCTCACGGGTTTCCTGAGGGTTTCGCCGTTCGGATGGTTCCTTGTACTGGTCCCACGCAGCATTTACCGCTCTAAGAAAGATCTCCTGACCGTGGACAGGAAGGGCTTTCTGAACAGGTTCGGGTAATTCCTTAATCGACTTGTATGGCGGTGGCAATTTCATCACCGCCGAACAGTGATGATGATGTCCCATATATACATTGTTCCATGTGGGGACAATTGGTACCGAACGTCTGTATCCCTGGGAATACTATCCTGTCTTGATCGATTCGCTCCGGGTCTTTTCCAGAACGATGCCTTTTTAAAGTAGGAAAAGGGAGAATCTGGAAGTCACCTTTAGTTTTGCCCGCAGGGGAATGTGGGCAGTGGAACAAATGCCGGAACTGGAACGAACGCTGGGAGTATGGCCGGC